>NZ_CALMPD010000023.1 GCF_937871865.1 uncultured Legionella sp. | reverse complement strand
CTGCCGGAACTACCTTCTTTGAGTTTGCCAAACCAGTTGTTTATGGGGGCGACTATGTGGTGACGATCGCGGCCCAACCGACAGGATTAAGCTGTAAAACAATAAACGGTATTGGTACTAATGTTACAGCCAACGTGACTGATGTACAGGTCAATTGCGCCCCTCTTTCTGTTGGTGATGCCTATGCCAGTGGGGTAGTTTATCGAATTGATGGCAATACAGCATACATTATCAGTCCTTCCGATGTTGTGACCGACGTAATTTGGGGGCCGGATAATGTTAACGTAGCTACCAGTGCGGATAACACATTTGATATCGTCTCTGATAACACCTACACTGCTTTAGCTGGCTCAAACTTCCCTGCCGCTGAAGTATGCCGTAACTATACCGCGGGAAGCGGAGAGAATACCTGGTTTTTGCCGGCAGTAAATGAATGGGCGTTGATAGTTGAGCACCTGACTCGCATTTATCAAAAATCAAGTGAATCAGGTTTTACCTGGTTTACAACAGGCAGTGAGTATTGGAGTTCTACTGAAGGGGGTAGCCTCTTCGCGTATGCGCGGCGCTTTTCCGGTCCTGATTGGAGCCACGAGTACAATGACTATAGGGGGTTTGAACAACGGATTCGTTGTGTTCAGGCTGTAACTTTTTAACCTCTTAATTATTTATTGTTCCAGGCCGCCTTCGCGGTCTGGTGGCGATTGTAATTAAGAGATGGTGTATTATGGCTCTGTATCTAGGAGTTCACTAAACTTTGCCTATAAAATACTTGAGCCTAGCGTTCGATGATTGCAGCAACACCCATTCCTCCGGCGGTGCATACGCTGATTAAAATACGACCTTTTCCTTTTGGGGCCAGCATTTTTGCCGCAGTACCCACTAATCGTCCTCCGGTAGCCGCAAAGGGATGGCCGAGCGCTAAGCTGCCCCCATTGACATTCATTTTTTCTAAATCGATGCTTCCTAATGGTTTTTTGCGCCCCAGAACTGTTTTACAGTATTCTTCCGATTCCCAGGCTTTCAGCGTGCAAAGTACCTGGCCAGCAAAGGCTTCATGAATTTCATAGTAGTCAAAATCCTGCAACGTCAGCTTATTCCTTTCTAGCATCCTGCTCACTGCAATTGTCGGTGCCATGAGTAATCCCGCACCATGCACAAAGTCGACCGCTGCGACTTCGCAATCGACGAAATAGGCAAGGATTTCTTGTTTATTTATTTGAGCCCATTCTGGTGAGCTTAAAAGAACAACGGAGGCACCATCTGTCAGTGGCGTCGAATTTCCTGCGGTTAGGCTGCCCTGGTCTGAGTGATCAAACGCGGGTTTTAATTTTGCTAGTTTTTCCAAAGTGGTGTCTTTGCGAGTAATGGTGTCACGGTTTAATGCATCAAGCTTTAAGATAAGATCATCATAAAATCCTGCGTCATATGCCTTCGCGGCATTCTGATGGGAATGGAATGCCAATTCATCCTGTGCCTGGCGGCTAATTTCCCATTCTTTGACCATCAGTTCACAATGCTCGCCCATGGACAAACCGGTACGCGGCTCCCGAACTGCGGGTAGTTGTGGTTTTAACATGCCAAATCGGAATTGTTTCAGCACTGCGAGTTTTGCTTTAAAGCCTTTGGCTTGCTGCCATTTAATTAAAAAATGAGTCAGCTTTCTTTGCCCAATTAAAGGAATGTCTGAATTGGTATCGGTTCCTCCGCCTATGCCCACATCGATTTGTGCACTGGCAATTTTTAAGGCGATCAGATTAACTGCTTCAAGACCTGTGCCACAGGCTCTTTGGATAGTTAATCCAGGTGTTTCTGGCGCCAATTTACTGCCAAGAACTGCTTCACGCGCCAGATTCCAATCAAAGGGGTGATTGATGACTGCTCCGGCAATCAAGTCGCCCAGCAGTTGTCCTTCAAGGTGTGTTTTCTCGATTAAATCATTAAGGGCTGCACCCAGTAAATCCTGATTTGACTTACCCAAATAATAGGTTTGGGATTTAACAAAAGGAGTGCGAGAACTGTTAATGATGGCTACTTTTTTCTTAAAACTCATACCAACTCCCTTTATTCAGTACTATATTAAGCATATACCAAAATTAATAATCAGTTTTTGGCTGATGTAAAACAGTAAGGGATTATCATGTATACACTTTATTCCTTTGGTACACCGAATGGCTTTAAACCAACCTTAATGCTGGAAGAACTGAAACAGCCCTATACGCTTAAATTAATTGATATCACTAAAAATGAGCAATTTAATCCTGAATTCTTAAAAATTTCACCTAATAATAAAATCCCGGTTTTATATGACCACTCTAATGATTTTTATCTGTTTGAGAGTGTTGCAATAGTGCAATATCTGGCGGAGCAACATCAACAGTTTTTGCCTGAATCATTGAAAGATAAATACACCGTCTTGCAATGGTGTTATTTTCAAGCAGCGCACATAGGCCCTATGTTTGGTCAATTCGGCCATTTTCATCGTTTTGCCAAGGAACAAGTGCCGTATGCCATGCAACGATATGCTGATGAATGCATTCGCTTAATGAATGTGATGGAGTCTCAATTGGCACAAAACCCTTTTATCAGCGGCAAGAATTATACTATTGCTGATATTGCTATCTGGCCTTGGATCTGGTGCTATCAATCCATTTATCAGCAAAACATCGATGAGCAGCAATTCCCTCATTTGTTCGCCTGGTTCCAGAAAATAAATGAGCGTTCTGCAGTGGCGGCTACTTTAAAGGCTTATGGACGTGATTAGAGGAGGCGGTTTGTATTGGTAAGTCTTTTTATCAGGTGCTTTTTGATTAATGCTACATTAGATCCTAATATTATTGTATGAAAAATGATCTTTTATGGTGTGATTTGAGTCGTGATGGATAAAAAAAGAAAGTCCATAGTGCCTATTCATTTAAATACCACGAAACGAATGGCAGAGCATGCCGATGCCAATACGTTAGAAAGAACATTAATCAGTAAACTAATAAACAATGGTCAGAATGAATTCACCATTCATGACCTTGCTTATTATGTTTTGAAATTATTCTCTTCGCATCCTTCCTTAAAAAACAAAGTCATCG
>NZ_CALMPD010000022.1 GCF_937871865.1 uncultured Legionella sp. | reverse complement strand
ATTGCATGATGCTCTAACGGTTGGATGGTTCATAAATGGGCCATCTTTTATATCCAGTACGCACCAGTTTGCGATATCATACGCAACCGTTACGTGAGCATAACCCGAACTACAATCTCGTCCGTCTCTAATGGTGAAACTACGTGGGCCTACCAGGGTCAAAAAGAGCTCGGATTCACTATAGCCGTTCACTATATAAATGCCAGGATGTGATGCATTGCTTAGATGAAAATAATCTTTGTATCCGCATAAACCTGCATTAGTCTCTGTACTTGCAGAGGCATTAAATGCCATCATCGTGCTGGCGGCCATCAGTAACCATTTGTTCATAAGCATATCCTTTCTTGTTATTATTATTGGGGGGGAATTATAAGGAAGTCATGAGCTCAAAACAATCATGTTGTCTTTTTTATTTCTTAAATGGTTGGGTTTCAGATTAATTCATTGACTGATTGATTGAAACCTTATGTTTGAAACTGGTAAGCTATCGATGCTTTTGAACATTCATTATTAAGAACTTGAAGCATGATAAATTATCCATTCGATCTAAAAATACTCACTGGAAAAAACATTCAACTAGAACCATTGGATGAAACTCACTATGATGCATTGCGTGTTGTTGCTCATGATGAGCGGATATGGGCTTATATGCCAATGAGTGCCTATGGAACTCATTTTGAACGTTGGTTTCAATACACCATGAATCAGCATCAACTTGGTAGTCAAATTACCTATACTGTTCGTCGCAGTAGCGATGCCATGGTTGTTGGTTGTCGCGCTTATTATGATTTTGAGATACAACATCGACGTTTGGAGGTTGGTTATGGTTGGTTTACCCCCGCAGTTTGGGGGACACGAATTAACCACGAATGTTTATGGTTAATGTTTCGTCAGGCAATAGAGGATTGGCGATTTAATCGCATCCAGATTGCGACAGATCCTAACAACAAACGCTCTTATAATACCTTGAAAAAACTGGGTGCTAAAGAGGAAGGCATCTTGCGTCAGCACATGATTCATCATAATGGCGCACTTACGGACACGGTGATTTTTAGTCTTCTTGCCGATGAGTGGGCCGTAATTAAAGAGGCGCTGTGGCATCGCCTTGAGCAATAATAAAACCTCTAGTTTAATGTGTTAGTAGTTCTGTTGCGATACGGTAGATGAATGCACAATGATTTATAGAGCCGTTTGCATCAACAAAGCTTCCTTGCTTTATCTGGGGTAGTGTCTTTTATACTCTTGCTGCGATAGTTGAGGCAACTCCGTTATTGTGTTCGGCCTCTAGCTCTTCAAGTTCAATAACAGGCTGGATTTGCGGAACTTGCGGTTTGGCAAACAAGCCGAAACGTTTTGTCAATTCATTAATTTGTGGTTTTGTATTGACGGCTTCTTCTAGATTGTTGTAAAGATGTTTACGAGTAGGGGTATATAGGTAAATAGTTTCCAGTAAATACAAGACGCAATGGATGAGATAAGTAAAACTAAAGTGATCTGCCGGTTTATGAGCCAGAATAATACGGCCAAAACTGGGATCTTCTACATCAAGTTTGATTTGGGAAAAACGTTCTTCAACTGTTAATGCTTCATTTTCTGCGAACTCGAGCAGGTTGTTTATTTTTTCAGTTTTATCGCCTAAGGTTTTTTCATTTTCAAAAAGCGAATCGTTTTGTTCGATTGCCAGAGTTGAGATACTAAAATAGTTTTTAAATTGAGCCAATGCTACTCGTACGGTATCAAGATGGAAGTATTTAACAAAATTGTTTTCTTCGAACAACTTTATTTTTTCTTTCAGTAAATTTCTTACCGTCAGATTGATGTCGTCCGTTGTTTTTGCTTTAAAAACAATTTGCTCTCGATAAGTCATTAAGTATTCGCGAAGTTTATTTCGATATTCCTTATCCGTATATTGCAAACCTATATGTCGATTACAGAATGCTTCCGTTTGTTTTTTGAAGGATTCTTCGGTGTAATTTTCTACGAAGAGCCGATTTGCTTTTTGCTGGCTTTGGGTTAAATCCTGCAGATAGGCTAGCTTTTCCCTGGTGGTGGCTAATTGCATTTGATAGGTCGCTTTGACGCCAAGATAATAATGATGAGCTGCTGCGACCAGGTCTTTTATTTGATTTAATTTAGGTTGATATTCTTTAAGACTTGAGTTCAATAAATCATCAAGCAACTTATTTTTCTCATTATCATCCGATTCCACGGTAAGCTTTAGCTGCAGTAAGACTAACTTGGGTAGCGCTTTCACATAAGACGTCATCATTTTGTCTTTTGTTATTTCGCGGAGCTCTGTTTTTTCTAGTTGTACTAATCCACCAGCGAAATTCTCATAAGCATTAATTAGATAGAATAGCTTATTGACGTGCTTATAATTTTTTTCTAATTTTTCAAGATGCTTTTCAGCGTTTTCAATTTTTTTGGTGGTAGTCTGAACTCTTTTTTCTATAGGGGTTTTATCGCAAATCAAGTCTACGTGGGTTTTGGCTGGCAATTCCAGAGGATATAAAAGCCCCTTATAGTACTCATCAATTATTTTTTTCAGCGGTCCCGATATATGGCCAGGTATTAATCCTAACTTATCTTCCCAGTGATCGGCTTCAAGAAGCATGGGGGTGAAGATTTTAGCGTTGAATTGATCCAGATTATTGATGACACCGTCGTGAGTGGTACTTATAAATTCATTCAGTTTACTTGTCATATTGCTGTACAGGCTAATCATATTCGGGATTTGCAAGAACAGCTTAAAATAAGAGCCTGCACTGTTAATAATGGACTCTATCTGGGCCGCAGATCTTTTGGCACTGATATGTAAGTCATTAAGCTCTTCAGCGGTCAGGTAATTATTATTACGTAAGCTTCTAATATGTTTGGGGCTGATATAAAACGCATTAAGCGTATACCAAAGGCCGTTAAATTGCATTTGATGTTTATAATTGACTTCATCCGGGGCAACCTGATATGGATCAATATGCTCTTCAATGGTGGCGTGCATTGTTTGTACTTTTTCCAATATTTCACGCGCAATAAGGCTAAAATGGGGATCCGTTGCCAAGTCTTTTGTTAAAACCATTATTTCATTTACGTGCTCATATGCCCGTGCTAAATGATAAACATAGCGGGATTCAGTACTGCGGTTATTCAGTTTTTCCAAATCGATCATGACTCTTTCAAGATGAAAAACACTATTGAATATTCGTTTTAGAGCGATAACCTGTTTATTCTGGGCAAGCAATGTGTGGGGGTCTTCTAATTCAGGGTAGGGTATTCCTGAGGACTGTTGCTTTAATTCTGCTTGCATGGCTTGATTAAATACTAACAGGTGTTTTTTGAGATCTGTGCGGAACTCATTGATGTATTTAGAATAATTGGTATGTTGAATGACATAATGTCCTCTATTGCCAATCGTAGCATCATGCTCTAACAAGGCCGCGTCATTTTCCTCTGTGAATTTGTCTTGAGCATATTTAGAGTACACTCGGCTTTTTCTGCTCCAGGATAAATCAATTTCGGTAAAATAAACCTGAAAATGCTCATCGAGTTGTTCAAACATATCAACCGCTGGAGCAGAATGGTGCGCATTATCGGTAAATGCATGTACTAAATATTTATCAAACTCCAAAGCAGATGATTTCAATTCAACGGGAATACCGTTAATAAAATAGGGTTGAAAAAGATTATACAAATTACGGCAACGCGCCTTAACCACTGTATCTAGTCGACTCAAGTGCAGGACTGTGCCATCTGTTTTACCTGGAGGTGTCACTTGTTTTTTTAATAGTGCAATAAATTCATCATAGGCATTTCTGGCAACCATAAATTTATCGCGTTTATTTTTATACCATTGTTCGAGATCCAAGGCTTGATCTGCGGTCAAGTCGCTTGGATTACTTAATACAATTTGTCCTTTAAATGGTTTGAATCCGAGATGTGAACGGCCGGTCAGTTGTTTAATTAACTTAAGCTCTGCATCCTTGGCAACTTGATACGAACTGGTAATCTTTTCTTTTAATTGAGCCATGTGCTCTTGATTATCAGGCGTTGATTGCAATGGGGTGATTTTTTTCTTTATTGCATCTACATAAACCAGGTTTTTATTATTTAACAAAATGACAGCACTTCGTTCTCTTAATAGAGGAGTTAATTCATCAATTTTTAATGCGTCTGAGCTAAGGGTTTGGCCTGCTTCTGAAGTGAATTCCAGTAATTTTGCTAAATATTTCTCTTTTGATGCGATTAATGTAGAAACATCATGCGGGTGATCAGGTAATTTTTCCCAAGGAATAACGGATGTTTCCAGTATTCCTTGCAAATTAATCAGTTCATATTTTAAACCGTTATTTGTGGTTTCAAGATAGAGGGTTTGGGGCTCATGTGGTATTGCTGCTTTAATTGTTAATTTTGCCGTAGCTGACGCATGTCCGGCAACTGCTATTAGCTCCAGGAGCTGAGGTAAGTATTTGCTTTCTGATGATTTTATTGCCGCAACATCACGGGGGATGTCTTTTAGTTTATCCCAAGAGATAAGAGCGGTTTCCACCGTTCCTTTTAAGCCGATTATTTCATACCGTAATCCCTCTGTCAGTGCTTCGAGATAAAGCGTCCTGGCAGTGTAATTTATTTTGGGGGTCGGTTTTAGGGTGTAGGTATTCGACAGGCTGAACAGGGCACAGCTGTGAGCCGGATTTAATGTCTCAGATTCATCGATTGCAAATACATTGGTTTGTTCACTGTAGGGAAACAAAACAAGATCGGTTTTTTTATTTACTGAATTAATTAAATCCATATTTAAATTGATATGGAATTCTTCCGTTGCTCGTTTTTTCGAGATGAAGGTTTGTAATTCATTTTTTCTTTCTAATACAAAGCTTAGATGATCTGCTGGTAATTCGTCGTTTAACCAACGAAAGGGTTTGCCAAACCATGAAGAAAAAGTCTCTGGACCTTGGAGGCTGTCAATAAGCCGATCATTTAAATCAAAGTCTACATGCATCATATAAGGACTAATCAGTTTATAATGGGTAATGAGTTGACTTTTAACTTCCGGAGGGAGCTGATGGGTAGCCAGCTCTTGATACAAGGGATTTTCCAGTATTTCGTAAAAACTGATTAACGCCTGTTCTGCTTTTTCGATTTTAAAAATGGCTTTGTTTGCTGCATTTATTCGCCCATAAGTCCGTTCTAATCTTAAGGCCAGAAAACGAGAGTCTTCTATGCTAAGCAACTCCTCGCCTTTTTCCTTGAAGTTAACGGGTTTGGATGCATACTTGATTAGGAGTCCATAGAGGGGGGTTATTTGTTCCATCAATGGGATAGACAACGTTCCAGGTTTTAACATGGCGTTGTCTTCTATCTTGTCTACTAATCCGAACAAGGTAGGTAACAGAACGTATTTTAATTGTGCAAGATTATCACGAATCACATCCTGAGAGGATTCACTAAAATGCCCCATTTGCTCAAGAGAGCTCATGGACAAGGTAATAATATTACGCATGATATGAATATAATTTAGGACTTTGAAGGATAAAAACAGGCTGTTTCCTTTTAAATTCTCCAAATCATTTAGTAACGTTAACGCAGCCTTACGTAATTCTTCCAGTTGTTGACTATTAAGTGTTGGTTCTCTTTCGGCAATAACGTAAGAGTATTTTTTGACGTATTGAGTAAACTGCGAAATATAACTGGGAAGTACGGCGCTGAATTGGGTGAGAAATTTATAATCCAAATCGCCGCTGCTAGGCTGCATTTGGTTTACTGCCGTTCCCATCACTTCCCCTACTTTATAGCTTATAGGATACTCTTGCAGGGTTTTAGTGAATTTTTTCGTATCTTCGGAGTGGCTGTTAATAAATTTCATTAACTTACCAACTACTGGAAGAATCATTTGTAATTCGTCGTTAAACATATCCTTAATATCAACATCCAAATGAGTTAACAAATAGGATGCTTGATAACCATGATGTATGGTATTGGAATAGATTCGCGCAATGTTTTCAACGGTGAGGCCGTCTTGTTTTAAATTAATAGACTCTAAATCTTCCAAGGCTAACCGGGCATGATAAAGTGCATTTATCATTTTCTTTATTTGTGAAATATTATCCGGATCAAGATCATAATTGGTATAAGGAACTCCTGTCTTATTTATTTTATTCAGATAAGGAGCGATTCTCGGATTAAAATAATTAGATTGTTGATTAAGCAACGTATCAAGAATTAATGAATTAATTGTGGTAATTAACTTGGAAAACTGATGTTCTCTCAGCGATTCTGACAGTTTAATTATGGCTTTAATTTTCTCTTGTATAATCATCAAAATACCAAAAACGTTGATTGCAAAGCATTATAGGTGAACTTTATTAACTCAATATTAACATAATAGTTTTAATAAGCTATCTGATAATAAATTTTTTAATGTGTTTAGCGATTGCTCGTTTAAGGTAAGTTTTTGATTCGATTCTATTTCAATTCCAACGTACTCGGAGTCATCAAATTGTTTGCGTAACGCGGTAGTAAAGCCATCTGCTATACCTTTGTACGGATAGTTCAGGCGTACTTTTATTGTTGGGGACAACTGTCGCAGTTCTTTTTGCCATTGTCTGCACAAAATTTTTTCTGAACTTCGTTGTGGATTATATAAAAATCCAATATCTGCCATGCGTACTAGGTCATTCATTATTGGAGTAAAGCTATGAATGGATAAATGCCATACTTGAAACTTCTGGTTTATCTTGCTTTTAATCAGGTCGGTTACTTGCTCGCGGTAAGGCAGATAATATTGATTGATTATCTTTATTTTTTCTTCTTGCGGGAGGTCTTGGGTAATTTCAGAAAAACATGAGGGGTGTTTCAGGCTTCTATTACAATCAATGAGAAGACGAGTGGTATGGGCCTGAATAAAATCACAGGGAACGGTTTTTTTGAGGTGATGAGCAATAGTTAAAGCACCAAAGTCAATCCCTCTATGGCTATTTAATAATTCTTTGAAGGGGTGGAATAGAGGAATGTATGGCTGGGGAACAGTATCTACCGCGTGTTCGCAACTGATAATTAACGCAATTTTTTTCATGATGGGGCAAATTGTTGGTTCGATAATAAGCACGATGCAAGTTGTCTGTATATTTGTTTTAATGGTTGGGCTGCGTATTCTTTATGCGCCGCCTTGAGAATGCGTTGGCTTAAATTTCCTTGACTCAAGATGAGCTCCAGTGCTGTTTGTTGCTTGTAAGGCAGTGCAGAACTAATGTGTTCTATCAGTATGGACCATATTTGGTTAATAGTCATGGACTTTGGAGGCAGTTGCCATTGCTTTAATAATTCCTTGTTTTCTACTTGTGTTTCTAGCCCTGTTTTTATTACTTGCTCATAGAGTTGCTTTAACAAAAGGGTGTCACATGGATTATCCAGGTGATAATGTGAGGATAAATGCCAGTTTTTTAAGATGGCGTTAATGGCATTGGCGATGGCAATATCTGCCTCAACGCATTCCTGGCTGTCCAAAATACGAATTTCAATTGCTTTGTGATCGAACTTAGGGATAGCTGCTCTGGAATTTAGCCATTGGTACTGCAATATTCCTTCTGGATCAAATGGGCGGATGTCCTGGTACATGGGATTTAATATTTTTTGCTGGTATTCTTCTTCACTACTTATGAATTCGGGGATTACTGCACCACTAATTGATGGAATTCGCTGTTGATTGTGATTATAAAAATAAAGTCTGGAGTCTAATAATCCTGTGGCTTTACCATCAAGAAATGGGGTGCTGGCAGCAAGTGCGGGTAATAGCGGTAAAATTAAACGAATAACATTATGTAATTGATTAAACTCTTCCTGATTTGCATAAGGCAAATTTACATGCATGCTTTGCAGGTTAGACCAGCCATGCCCTTTGCAATCAAAAATAGCATCAAACTGTTTATAAATGGCATTATTGCCATGGGGCCAACGCACTGTTTCGGTATGAGGGTTCATCCAGGGATGAGCGCCTGTTGGCAGTAACAATAATTCGTGTTGTTCCAGCAGCGGTTGTAATTCCTGAATCGTTTGTTGAAAGTGATCAGTTACTGGAGTAGTTGGTGCTTTAGGGCCATTATTTTTTAACTCCAGTACATGCATTACCAATTCATTACTGATTGCTATGTCGCCTAATTCCACTTCATTTACTTGATGTCCGGCTAATGTCCTTAGAATAAGATCACTTTTAGGCTGGACATTTAAATGTTCTTTATCCACTAACATGTATTCGATTTCGATACCTAATACGGAAAAAATTGAAAAGCTAGACATAACCGTGTTTCCTGCGAATACGTTGGAGAAAGACATTCATTATCTGGTGATATAAATTAGGGCCTAATATTTGATCTTCCAGGCCATTATCTATATTCGGATTGTCATTGACTTCAATCACATAATATTTGTCCCCGTGACTTTTTATATCAACACCATATAAACCATCGCCAATCAATCGGGTGCTTTTTAACGCGATTTTAAGTATGGCTTCGGGTACTAGATGAATAGGCAAGGTTTCATGATCTCCTTCCTTTTGTTCCTGAGCACCATGCCAATCATAAATTTGCCAATGGCCTTTAGCCATAAAATAGCGACAAGCAAATAAAGGTTTGTTATCCAAGATACCAATTCGCCAATCAAATTCAGTAGGAATAAAGGGCTGAACGACTACCAAATCCGAGGTTTTGAAAAATTGGTTCAGTGATTTTTGTAAACTTTTTTCATCATCAATTTTTACCACTCCATGGGAAAAGGCACTGTCTGGCTTTTTTAAGACGCAAGGAAATTCGATTTTTGGCAGTTGGGCGTCGTATTTGCTGATGAATAAGGTTTCCGGGGTCATTATTTGATGGCCACTTAACAATTCAGCAAGGTATACTTTATTGGAACATTTGATAATTGACTGCGGATCATCGATAACTACCAGGTTTTCTTGGGCGGCACGTCGTGACAAGCGATAAGTGTAATGGTTCACTGAGGTTGTGGCTCTGATAAACAAAGCATCATATTCTGCGATGGATTTACTTTCATTCTTATCAATAATATCTACATTCAAACCTAACTCTTCGCCAGCAGCAACAAATAACTCCAGTGCTTTTTTATTCGATGGCGCATTGGGTTCGCTTGGATCTACAAGAATGGCCAGATCATGGAAGCGTTGTTTCTTGCGCCATTGGTGTACTCTTTTTTTGGATAAATAGTTTTCCGCGGCATCTCGCATAAATTCTAGATGGTGTACTGGCACATTGGCAAGTGATAGTGGCGTTAATGTTTTTATCTTCCATTGTTTTTTCTTTTCAAGAGTAAAGCGGATCAACGGCAAGGGAAATAAACCATGTAATTGTTTGGCCAGAGTGGCATATCGTTTTGCCATGTTTTGGCCGAAGTATAAACTTAGGGTGAACTCATTACCTTTGATGTCATGCAAGCTGTGCTGAATTTCTTCATGAGTATCCTGGGATATTAATTTGGATAAACTGACATTTAATACATCCTGGATACTATGCACCGAGGGTAGGGCTTTATGATCTCGAGCCTGTGCCAACAGGGATACGTAATATCCTATAGTCTGATAATTGTAGGCCTGGCATAAATTAATGACTCGAAAAGATTTATTTTGATGATATTCGTCACCGCTCAGATATTCAGAAGTATGAACAATTGGGGCCAGCTTACTTAGAAACGACCAACTAGCAGGATCGTCTGTAACAATAACTGTTTGCATTTATCCCTCTTTGGATTCATTTATCGGTATGTAGACACTATAAGCTACGACACCATAGCAATTATTGTGATGCTTTAGAATATTCAGTATAGCAAGCAATTAAGGTTCCACAAGTGCAAATGATTGAATTGTGTTACAACGCAGATTCATTTTATTTTCAACGTGGAATTATTGGTGAAAACACTATATTAAGTCGATGCGGGTAAGAACGTCCCCCATGTCGAAACCCGCATTAAATTTCTGAAGCTTTAGGCTCAATAACCAAGAGATTTCCATCATAGGTTATAACTCCCAGCATAATTGAGTTGATTAAACGATTTATATTTACTTTATAGTAATTGTTGTGGAACAGAGGATTCTCGGCATGAGGGTCTGCGATGACGGCATGTCGCTTTTTGGCATCGTATCCGCACAGCACCACAAAATGTCCACAAGGGGTGCCTCTGATATCATCATAAATAGACTTGCCTTCCGGAGTGAAAAACTCGCGAGCACTCCAGTAAAGATTGGTGGCACTTAAACCCGTTATGATTGGAATATTCCTGGAAAAATATTTTTTAAGCAGATTAATATTCAATGGTTTTGCAGAGACTTTTCCACCTAATTTTAGGTATTCAATATATGCTTCTGATGATTGAGTAATATAGGGATCATTTTTATAGGTCATATGAGCATAGAGTTTGTCGATAAGAAATTTATTATCTACAGTTCCATCCTGGAACCAACTTGGATCAAATAAAACAAGGTTATAGATATAAATATTGGCATTGAATCCTTGTTGTAAGGCATGTTTGCCAAGCATTGGAGATAACGTTCCCCCGGATATGGAGCGGTCTATGGTTTGTATGATCTCGGGCAACGGCAATTCCAATCCGTAATATTGATACACTGCTTGCAGGCAGGTTGGGCCACAAGTTTCATCGTCAGGTTGAGTCTGGATAATTAATTCAATCATAGGGTTCAGCCTTGTCGTGTCGTTTCAATATAAGGCGCCATGATTAATAATTAGTCACTGGCTTGAACTTTGTCAACCGATTCGTTTGAAAAAAGAA
>NZ_CALMPD010000021.1 GCF_937871865.1 uncultured Legionella sp. | reverse complement strand
ATCGCGACTGGTATGGGGGATGCAGACCTGATAAATGAGTTTCATTTAGTCTCTTTGCCACTGATGACTTGCAGATTGTCCAGGAGCTGAGAATACTTTCACTACGACGTTTTCAATTCGATGCCTGTCCAGTTCTTCGGTATCTTTAATCAGCTCATTGACAAACCAGCGTGACAGTTCTTCCACGGTAATATTAGTTAATGGCATCAGTGTAACGTCTTCTTTGAGAAAGGGAATTTTCTTATGGTTAAAGGTAAAGTAATAGTATTCTTCATCTTCAGCAAACTCCATGAAGGGAGAATATTGTGGCATTAAGAACGTCTGATTTAATTGCCGGCATAATTTATGAATCCGTTCTTTGTAGTAGCGATAATCAAAGGTCATGCCATTGTCTTCAACCCAGGTGGTCAGAGCCAGGTAAACGCCATACATATGGCCATGTAAGGGTTCTCTTTCGGTAGCTGAAAATATGGTGGTGTGTCCTGCGGAAAACTTCATGGATTCTTTTTGTAATTCCACAGTAGTAAGGTATCTGGTCATTTTATAAACTCACTCGTTTATCATTTAGAAGAAATCCATTTAAATCGAAATCCAGGTTTTTAGTCAGGGCAATAACTTTAAATAACTCACCCATTTCACTAGGGTGGGTTAATTGTTTCACCACTTGTTTGGCGCGAAACAATGCTGTTTCATCGTCCAGCTCATTTAATAAGCTTAGCAAACCATTTGCCAGCAGAAAAGAAGCTTGATTGGTATACCCGGCAACGTGGAAGCCTGCCTGTTGTCCTGCTTCTGCCACATGGGTAAAATCAACATGAGCGGTAATATCCTGCTCTCCGGGATGGAGTAAGGGATCTGAATGGGCACGGTGCTGAAAATGACACATTATGGTTCCTTGATTACGGTCAGGATGATAATACTCATGCCTGGGAAAGCCGTAATCAATTAGCAATACTGCACCTTGATTGAGCATTTGGTAGATATTCACTAACCAATCCTCTATGAACAAATTAGCCTCTGATAAATAGGCTGAATTTTGTTGCGGTACGTTTTGTTTCACATAATTCACTAAGCGCTGATTCTGACAAGGTTTAAATAATTCGATTAACTTTGCCTCTTCATTTAGTGCTATATAGCTTTCCAGAATGTGGGAATCATCCAGCATAAAACGATTCACCGGCATGGCATCCAATACTTCATTGGCAATAATTATGCCATTAAATGGTTTTTCTGGCCAACGATCCAGCCAAATTACTCTATCTGCCAAGTGTGGTATTCTTTCTTGTATCAGTTGCTGTTGGCGGTGACGCAAGTTAGCGCTTAACTCCAGAATATAATAAGCATCAGGCAAACTGTTAAGCTGTTCCAGCTGATTTAATATGTCAACGCAGAGTACGCCTGTTCCAGCGCCGAATTCAAATAATACCGGTTGCTCTAATAAGCTCAATATTTGCTTGCATTGATGAGCCAGTGTTTTGCCAAATAGCGGAGTTAATTCCGGGGCTGTAATAAAATCACCCTGCGCTCCTAATTTGGGTAAGCCTGAACTGTAATACCCTTCTCCTGGGGCATACAAGGCCATTTGCATGAACTCTACAAAGGGGATTTCCTGTTGCTTTTCAAGCTGGACATGGAGTGTTTGTATTAAACTCATAATCGATTAAACTAATTAAAAATGGGGAACATACAATGAATCAGACAAACAAACAAGAAGCAAAAGTGGCTTTAGTGACCGGAGGAGCCAGGCGCATTGGAGCTGCAATTGTGAGAACGCTGCATAGTGCTGGATATAAGGTAATGATTCATTGTCGTTTTTCACTAAAGGAAGCACATACATTGGCTGCTGAGTTAAATAATCAGCGGCTGAATAGTGCCTTTGTCGTGCAACGTGAATTAATTAACGATGATGCCGCGACAGAAATTATGGATGCTGTTCTTGAATGGGCTGGTCGTCTGGATTTATTAGTGAATAATGCGTCTGTTTTTATGCGTAATGATTTTGACACCTTTAATGATGAGGATTGGCAGGAGCTGTTCAATGCGAACGTAAAAGCCCCTTTTTTATTGAGCCTGGCTGCTCGCTGTATATTAAGCAAGCATTCTGGGGCCATTATTAATGTAACGGACATTCATGCAGAAAAGCCGTTGAAAGGCTATTCAATTTACTGCCAAAGCAAGGCAGCATTTGCAATGCAGACCAAGAGCCTGGCGCGGGAGTTTGCCCCTGAAATAAGAGTCAATGCGGTAGCTCCTGGCGCTATTGCCTGGCCAGAGGATGCAAACGGTTTAAGTGAAGCAGAACAAGAGAAGATTATTGCCAAAACCCCATTAAAAACCCATGGTGATCCGGAATACATCGCTCGGGCTGTGTTAGCCTTGGCTGAAAATCCTTTTATTACGGGACAGATCTTAAATGTTGATGGGGGACGAAGTGTCGCTGGATAGCTGTAGATTCGTAATGGCAGTGAGAGCTAGAGAGAAGGGAGTGTATGGCACGAGAGAGATTAATGAATCTCTCTCTCCAAAAAGTCCTTAATTTCCTTTAAAGACTTTAAATTATAAAACTGCTTTAATTGATGTTCCATCAATCGAGATCTAAAGTAATAACGTAGCAACGATTTGCTTTGCAATATAGCCTTATGTTCGTTTTCAAGGGCACTAAGACCTTCCAGATGCGCCATAAATAAGGCCTTTTTTTCTTCATCACTGATTTCCACCATGCGTTGTTCGAGCAATTCCTGGTAAAGCCATGGCCGGCCACTGCCGGCACGAGCAATCATAAACCCATCACAACCACTAAGGCGCATTGCATTATTGAGAGTGGCAATACTATTAATATCTCCGTTAGCAATGACAGGAATGTGTATATTTTTTTTGATCTTGGCTATTTGCTTTAAATTGCACTGAATGTCGTAGTCATCTATCCATCGTCTTCCGTGAACAATAAGAGCATTTGCTCCTGCATGTTCTATCTGTTGGGCTAAATAAATATCTTGCTCATTATCCTGAATACGAATTTTTACCGTCAGAGGAATAGAGATTGATTCTCGTATTGTACTAATGATAGCGATTAATTGTTCTGGTTCTTCCAATAATGCGCTGCCGGCCCCTTTTTTGCGGATTTTGGTTTTAGGGCAGCCGCAATTAATATCAATTAAATCAGCACCATGAGTTTCCAGGCGTTTTGCTGCTTGCGCCATGATCAATGGATCAGTTCCTGAAATTTGATAGGCAAGAAGCTGCTCTTTGGGAGAGCGGTAAATATATCGTGATTGCGCGCTGTGTTTATTTAAAATATCAATTGCAGAGCTCATCTCCGTAACACAATAGGCAGGCGGAGTGTATTTGTAAAACAGTTCTCTGAATGGGGCGCAACTATAGCCAGCCAATGGACCTTGAATCAATCGATGAGGAAGTTTAAGTGGGCCAATGTATAGTGGGCTATTAATAATGGTGTGCATGCATTCAATTACAGGATATAATCAGCGTCTATTTTAACATACATCCAAGCATTAGACGTAGTTATTGCGTCATGGCCTTTATTGTCATTGACCTATGGAACCTATGGAAGAGGAGAGACTCCAGATGGACAAGCGTTATTTATCCCCTTTGGAATTACTCAGCATCGCCACGCAGCATGCTTATTCAGCCGATTACTTGCTGCAACAGTTAGCTCTGGGGCTGTTCAAGCAAGGAGGGTCTCTAGCGGTACTGTCTCCGATTACCACGCTCATGTACCAAGCATTTCAACTCACGTTTAAAGCATATTGTCTGCATGAGCATCGACCAATCAAAGAATATAAAAACTTAATGGAACTGGTTGAGCTAAATAGCCATCTTGGCTTATCCAGCCAGGAATTTTTTTTATTAAAAACCCTTGCAAGACAACAGGTTTTTAATAAAGGAATTGATTATGACCTATGGGAAAATCAACAGCAGCTCCACGTGTTTTGTGAAGACATCATTTCATTGTATGAACGAGTGCAGATGATGATGCCTTTGGAATTACAAAGTGATTATCAGGAATAATCTCACTCTGATTTAATATATGCTCTCGCTCATTCAGAGGATCGTATTACATCATTGATTTTATTGAGTATTCCTCATATTGATTGTCTTCATCAGCTTCAATGGAGATTTCTTCAGCATCTTTAGGGGCTAATAGTTCTTCTCTTTGTTTAAGCATCGCTTCAGCCAACAACTGAAGCATGTCTTCTTTTTCCAATAGCTCTGCTTTAAAAGAGCCTCTGACTGCGTGTTTTGCAATCTGAATGTCAGATGAATTTTTCATCAGGCCTTTCATCTGCGCAAATTTGTTATTAAATGCGGTTATCTCTTCGGATGTTACTTGATGATCAGCCACTATAATCTTCGGCTCAGTATCTGTTGAGGATGTAGATTGTTGCTTGGCTGTATTATTGGTGCCCCCTTCTTTATAATGCAGAACCGCCTCAGTCTCAGGTACTACCAGATAAATTAAATTGGCAAGGTAGTCTCGAATCACTTTTGCTGAGATATCCCCATTAAATATTTCCGTATTTATTTTGTTTAATTCTATTTCTACAGCGGCCGCTATTCGCTCCATTATTGCATTGTATTCATGTTCCTCTTCTTCCTTTTCAGTAAAAATCACTATCTGTTCTTCATCACTGAGTTTTGCAAATTCTGCTGCGAATAGTTCTTGGCAGAAATCTGCCAGGACTAAGTGGCTTCTAATAATACGTATGTCCGGATGAATCATTTCCAAAGCTTCTACAATTTTATTAACTATACCGCTTAAACAGGCAGGCCGTGATTTTCCTCCCAAATCAATCCCTGCGTCATTCATATTATATTCTCTGTCCGCAAGGGCCAAATGTTTAATAATAAGATCTTTTCGAGAATTAAGGAGTTCTGCTGAATCTTGAAATTCATAGGCAGCAGAATCTTTGGCCGCTACCCACAGAGTAACCAGGGTGTCCATAATCGTTCGGCCCGAATGAGGTGCTGGTGCCCTGTCGTTTTGAGCTCTAAAAAGGGTATTAAATGCGTAATTTTTTTGATCCACAGACAAGTTCATCGCTTTAATATGCTTTTCAATTTCTTTAGTAGTTTGTTTTTCAAGAGTCTTTTGGGTTTCTTTGTCAGTTGGGGGAGGATTACGTTCATCCAACAGGTTTAGGGCGCGAGTTATTGATTTATGTACACAAGGAAGATGGGTTGATTGCTGAATATTTTGGAACTCTACGCCAACCAGAGTTTGAACAAACAGCACCAGATTGGTGACCAGGCTGGAGAGCGTATCGCTAATGAAAGTCCAGATCGCAGCAAATGGTTTAATCAGGCTTTCATAAAATTCTGCATTTTGTTCTGCCCTTATGTTTTTTTGTATGTCATCGGCCAGCGATCTGAGGAGTAGTGATTCCAGGTGGATGATGTCTTCAATACATCTTAACGCGTCGGTTGACGTTTGTGGAGGCTGATCTTTTAGCTTTTTAGTTAAGGCCGCCAAAACAATATCAAGGATGCCTTCAACTTCTTCTTTATCTGATAAATCAAGCTCCAACTGCCATGTATTATTAATTGTTTTTGCTGTCTTTAAGAATATTTTATGTACTTGGCGTCCAAAAAAATCGCGTTCATTAGTTCCATTGAGTTCTTCTAATAGTTCCGGAGCCACATGGTCAATTAAAAAGAGGTCTAGTTTTCTCATTTTATGCAGGAGTTGCTGTATTGATTCCAAATCTGCTGTTCTCATAATGAATAGTGCCTTGGTAACATTTTTCTTTTTGGTAATTAATGTCGATTACAGTATTTTTAATTGCCACTTGTTTATAACATTACCATGGTGAGCTTAAAGTAATATTAAGGGATGATAATTTGTCCATCAATCCGCCTTGTTTTCTACTTGGCATGAGAGCGGATTCACGTTAGGATAAGATTTTTTGGAAGGTAAATGTAATGGAACAGTTGGATAATCAATTTACAGATACTGTACAGACACAGATATTGACGTTAACTAATTATTTAAACTCACGTATTTTAGGCCAGAAGGGTCTAATTTCTCGTTTGTTAATTGCATTATTGGCGGACGGTCATTTATTAGTCGAAGGTGCTCCAGGGCTCGCTAAAACACGAGCGGTTAAAGAGTTGGCGGATGGGGTTGAAGGCGATTTTCATCGTATTCAGTTTACTCCCGATTTACTGCCTGGGGATTTAACCGGCACCGATGTCTATCATCCTCAAAATGGTTCCTTTGTCTTTCAATCAGGTCCTATCTTTCATCACCTCCTTCTTGCTGATGAAATTAATCGGGCTCCCGCTAAAGTGCAATCTGCATTGCTCGAAGCTATGGCGGAACGACAGGTAACTATTGGTGGAAAGACGTATCCTCTACCAGAATTATTTTTAGTAATGGCAACGCAAAACCCTATTGAGCAGGAAGGAACTTATCCACTGCCTGAAGCACAATTAGATCGATTCTTGATGTATGTCAAAATTGGTTATCCTGATGCAAAAGTTGAGCATGAAATATTAGCGCTTACTCGAAAAGAAGCTTTGGGTAGTACTGCAGTGAAACAGGAGCGCCTACCCAAATTACCACAAAAGGTGATTTTTGAGGCCAGAAAACAGGTATTGAACGTACATACCAGCGAGGCATTGGAAAATTACCTGGTGCAATTGGTAGTCGCGACTAGAAATCCAGGGGTCTACAGTGATGAACTAGGACGTTGGGTACGCTTTGGCGCAAGCCCCAGGGCAACTATAGCTTTAGATAGATGTTCCAAAGCTCATGCATGGCTTGCAGGAAGAGATTATGTTACCCCTGAAGATATTCATGTTATCGCACATGATGTGTTGCGGCACAGGATTTTACTTAGTTTCGAAGCAGAAGCTGAGGGAGTTAGCACTGACGACTTTATCGACTCCCTATTGCGCTTGGTTGCTATTCCTTAGAGGCTTTTATGGCAGATGGTGTTGTTGCAGAGTTAAATGAACTGATTGAACTTAGGCGGTATGCTCAGTCGGTTCATTATCAACCTGAGGGCAGAGCCTTGCGTTCAGGAGCCCACTTATCAAAATTACGTGGCCGTGGTATGGATTTCGCTGAAGTAAGGAACTACCAGGCCGGTGATGAAATTCGTCATATGGAGTGGCGTGTTACTGCACGAACGGGTCGACCGCATGTTAAAATTTATCAGGAAGAGCGTGAGCGTCCGGTGGTTCTCCTTGTTGATTTTAATCCGTCTATGGTTTTTGGTACCCGCATCGCGTTTAAATCAGTAATCGCGGCACGGCTGGCTGCTCTTTTAGCATGGACGGTGATTAAGCAGGATGATCGGGTGGGTGGCTTTTTCTTCTCGGCAACAGAGCACAGTGAATTTATTCCGAGAGGCAGAGATTCTGGCGTTTTGCCGTTATTAGCTTCTTTAAGCCACTATACTGATCAGACGAATGTTCAACGAGAAGAAAAACCAAGACTTCTGAGTGATGCTCTGGTGCGATTACGCAGAGTGGTACGGCCTGGGAGTATTTTGGTTTTAATCAGTGATTTTTATACTATGGATGCTGAGTGCGAAAAGCATTTAAACCGATTGCGTGGCCACAATGACATTCTTGCTTATCATATCTGTGATCGTGTGGAACTCGCGCCGCCTAAGCCTGAACAATATGCAATTACTAACGGGCATCAGGAAATAATACTTGATACCAGCCTTCCTTCTGTCAGTATGGCCTATGAACAGTATTGCCAACAAAGAATAGAGCAATTGCAAGAGCAATTTAAACGATTACAAATCCAGTATGTGCAGGCCACCTCAGAGACTGATTTGATGCAATTAGTTCGACAGACTTTTCCCAGGAGGACGCGTGGCTAACCCAGATCCTTTGGCTCAACTTAAAGACATTCATTTACCCGAGCCCGTCAGTTGGTGGCCATTAGCTACTGGTTGGTATGGCTTAATGCTTTTAATAGTACTGATATTGATGTTCATTACCTATCGAGTTTATAAACGCCATATAAATGGCTTGGCAAAAAATAAAGCATTGCTGCTGCTTAAAACTTATAAAGAACATTATGACAAAGAGCGAAATGCTCAAATTACAAGTGCTCGTATTTCTGAGCTATTGAGACGAGTTGCACTGGTTTATTATCCAAGAACAGAGGTGGCTGCTATTCATGGGGATGAGTGGGTTGATTTTTTAAACAAAACCAGTAAAAAATTAGATTTTAAGCCGGTTAAAGCCATGTTGTTGGAGTCACCATTTAAAACAGGGGAATCGGTAGACTTGCAACCGTTGTTTACTCGGGCGGAGCAATGGATTAAGCAAAGAGGCGTGCCATGTTTGAACTAGTAAACCCTTGGGTCTTGAGCTTATTACCAGTACCTATTTTAATTTGGTATATGTTACCCAGGGCAAAAGTAACATTACCCACCGCATTAAAAGTTCCTTTCTTTGAGGCAATGGCAGGCATTGTTGAGCAGGAGAAACGTTCCGTTTCGGCTCAAAAACTATTACTTTTACCCACCATTATTTGGTTTTTATTAGTATTCTCTTTGGCTGGGCCTCGTTGGATTGGAGAGCCGAAACCGATAAATCGTGAAGGGTATAATATCATGATGGTATTGGATCTATCCGGCAGTATGGAAATCGCTGATATGTTATTGCATGGACGGCCAGTAAGTCGTTTGTTGGTGGTTAAACGAGCAGCAGAGCAATTTGTTCAGGACCGAAGCGGCGATCGCATTGGTTTAATTCTTTTTGGTACACGAGCTTATTTACAAACTCCTCTGACTTATGACAAGCATAGCGTGTTAATGCGCATTGAAGATGCTACGGCAGGACTCGCAGGTAAGACGACATCCATCGGTGATGCGGTGGGCCTGGCTGTCAAACGCTTGAGTGACGTGCCGAAAGAAGGGCGTGTTATTATTTTGTTAACTGATGGGGCTAATAATTCGGGAGTTCTTGCACCGTTAAAAGCTGCAGAGTTAGCCAAGGATGATGGGATAAAAATATATACTATCGGCTTAGGGGCTGAGGCAGATCCCAGAGCACTGACCGCTGATTTTTTTAATCAGAACGTTACTGCTGAACTGGATGAAGATACATTACAACAAATGGCTGATATGACTGGCGGGCGATATTTTAGGGCTACGGATCCAGAGTCACTCCAAGCTATTTATCAAACAATTAATCAATTGGAAACTGTGAAACAAGAATTGGCGAATGTACGCCCACAAAGAGAATATTATCCTTGGTTTGTTGGCTTGGCTTTATTGTTAAGTTTCTACTGGATAAGTAGGAAAACAGATTTGGTTCTTAGCCTGAAATCGTTTTTTCAAGACAGGGAGGGACTTAAGTCATGATGGTTGATTTTCATTTTTTACGGCCATGGTGGCTTTTGTTGCTCTTGCCCTTAATCAGTCTGGCCGTGATTTTGTGGCGACAAAATCCAAGACTGCATGCCTGGGGGGCTGTGTGTGACCGCCACCTATTGAATCATTTGCTCCAAAGTAAGGGACAGGGAAAACGCGTGGCATCAATATTGCCTGTAGTCTTGAGTGTTTTTTTTATGATAGTCAGCATTTCTGGGCCGAGTTGGCTTAAGTTACCCGTAGCAACCTATAAACCTATCGAACCCAGAGTTTTGATATTGGATATGTCTGATAATATGATGCTTAGTGATTTGACGCCAAGCCGCCTTGAACGCGCGAAATTCAAATTACATGATTTATTCCTTCATAAGGAGGTTGGACAGTTTGGATTAATTGTTTTTACTGGTGAAGCATTTGTTGTCTCTCCGTTAACAGATGATGGTCAAACTATTTCCTCACTTTTATCCAGTTTGACACCAGAGGTAATGCCGGTTGGCGGGCAAAATTTGGATATGGCTTTAAATGAAGCCACTAATTTAATCAACCAGGCGGGCTATGAGTATGGGCAAATACTGGTTTTAACTGCTGATACTCCTTCTCCAGAGGCGATTACAAAAGCGAAACACATTGCGAAGTCAGGTATTCTTTCATCTATTATGCCGATGAGAGCCGATAAAGATTTAAACCCATTATTCCAGAATTTTGCAAATGCAGGGCAAGGCCAACTATTGAAGTATTCTTCAGACTCAAGTGATTTGGAACAATGGCTAAATTATAAAGCGAATAAGGAATATGCACTGAGTCAGGACGATGATATACCCCTTTGGAGAGATGAAGGCCGATGGTTTTTAATTCCGGCTTTGCTGTTTTTATTGCCCGTATTTCGACGGGGTTGGGTGCAGAGGGTAGCTGTATGATGTTTCGTATCGCGTATATGAGCTGTGCTTTGTTGTCTTTTCAGGCTCAAGCATTCAGTTGGAATGACTTATGGTATACACCCAATCAGCAAGGCCAGGATTTAATGAACAAAGGTCTGTATTTGAAAGCGCAAGAGGTCTTTGAGCAAAGCGATTGGGCTGCCTCCGCTGCTTATCGAGCGGGTGATTATGAGCGAGCAGCTAAATTATTTAAAGAATTAAATACCGAACAGGGATACTATAACCTAGGGAATGCTTTAGCTCATTTGGGACAGTATGAGCAGGCGTTGGAAGCATATGATAACGCATTAAAAATTAATCCAGATGACAAGGATGCCCTATATAATCGCAAATTGGTTCAGGACTTATTAAAACAGGATAAAGAGCGGAAAAAAGACCAACAAGATAAAGATCAGCAAAACAAAGATCAACAGAACAAAGATCAGCAGAACAAAGATCAGCAAAACAAAGATCAGCAGAACAAAGATCAGCAGAACAAAGATCAGCAGAACAAAGATCAGCAGAACAAAGATCAGCAGAACAAAGATC
>NZ_CALMPD010000020.1 GCF_937871865.1 uncultured Legionella sp. | reverse complement strand
ATGGCTTTAGCCAAAAATTAAATCATTATCTGGAAACTCATCCCGATTTCTTAGTTGATTTAATTATGAAATCAGAAAAGAATTTTATTAAAATAGCTCACACAAAAATCATTCTTTTTCTGACGGATAAACAATTAGCCAATGCAATAGTACAACATACGCCTAATCTGGTTCACAAACAAAAAGAACCCTTTGAACAAGTAGAGTGGCTAATCCATAAACTCAATGACATATTATCGAATGGGCGATCGGTATCTACCTTATTGCGTAATGCTGAGGCCAAACCCATATTGGAAAAATCTATTTTCTTTCAAATTTACCAAAGTAACGAGTACAACAATCGACACAACCCAAAATCAGCTCCCCCTCTAAAAAAAGCAGTAGAATCATTCAAACCAGGTTTTAGTACTTCAAGATAAACTATCAATTGAATAAGAATAAATCGTTGGTCATGACGCGTAATTGCAGCTGTATCAACGAAGCATTATATCAATCTTCCAAAAATCACTTCGCCGACACAGCGCTACAATTACAATAAAAATTATCTCAAAACTACAACAGCAATTTTAATCCAGCAAGCCTAAGGACTTAACCGTATCACGCTCTTGTCTTAGCTCATTTAAAGTAAGATCAAATTTTTCACGCCCGTATTCATTCATAAACAGATTATCAATTACTTTTAGCTCACCATGTTCACGTCGGCATGGTACTGAGAAAATCAAGCCTTCATCAATACCGTATTCGCCGTTTGAACGCAGGCACATAGAGAATGATTCACCAGCAGGAGTATCCGTTACTAAATGATTGACCCCGGTAATGATTCCATTTGCTGCAGATGCTGCCGAAGATGAACCACGCGCTTTAATTACTGCCGCGCCACGCTGTTGCACCGTAGAAACAAAAGTATCTTTCAACCAGGCATCATCATTAATTACTTGAGCAGCAGAAACACCATTAATTTTAGCATTATAAAAATCAGGGTACTGAGTCGCTGAGTGATTGCCCCAAATAGTCATTTGAGTTACTGCGGTAATATCAACACCTGCTTTTTTAGCTAATTGAGTTCTGGCTCTTAACTCATCCAAAGTAGTCATCGCGAAAAATCGGTCATTCGGAATATCTTTTGCATGATGCATGGCAATCAAGCAGTTGGTATTGCAAGGATTTCCAACTACAAATACACGTACGTCGTCACTGGCATTGTCATTTATTGCCTGGCCTTGCTTGGTAAAAATCCCGCCATTGATTTGCAGTAGGTCGGAACGTTCCATTCCTTGTTTGCGAGGCACGGAACCCACTAACAATGCCCAGTTAACCCCATCCATAGCTTTGTTCATATCAGCAGTGCACACAATGCGTTTTAATAGTGGAAAAGCACAATCATCAAGTTCCATTGCAACACCTTCCAAAGAGGGAAGTGCAGGCTCAAGTTCCAGCATATTTAATTCAATTTCAGTATCTGCGCCAAACATTTGTCCGGATGCGATACGGAACAGTAAGGCATAGCCAATTTGTCCTGCTGCACCTGTCACCGCTACTCTAACTCGTTTATTCGCCATGTTATTTCCTCTTATTCAACCACTCTTTCGCTAAAAATAGCGCAGCAATACTGCGCGCCTCGGTAAAATCCGGTTTCTCTAATAATTCCATAGCAGCGCTAAGCGGCCATTCAACCACTTCAGGCGGCTCTGGCTCATCACCATCCAACGGCGAATGATATAACCCCTGGGCAATAACCACATCAATTCGCGCCCCAAAATAACCTGGAGCCATGCTCATCGAACGTACCCAATGAAGCTCTTTAGCCGCAAATCCGGTTTCTTCACGCAACTCCCTATTCGCCGCCTCAACCGGAGTTTCACCACTATCAATAATGCCTTTAGGAAAAGCCAATTCGTAACTGTCTGTACCAGCGGCATATTCACGGACTAATAATAATGAATCATCCGGGGTTAAGGCAACAATTAAAACAGCTCCCAAACCAAAGCTCTTAATGCGCTCATATATTCGCTGCTCCCCATTGGAAAACTCCAAATGCATTTCTTCAACAGTAAATAAACGTGATTTGGCAACCACCGCCTTTCGTTTGCAAATTGGTTTTTCTCTCATCGCTCTATATCACTTAATTTTGTGACGAAACAGCTGTCATGATACTATTGCCTTATCGAACAAGCCAGCCAAAAAATATTAAATGCTTCCATTATCGCTGTACATACATATTCCATGGTGCATCCGAAAATGCCCTTATTGTGATTTTAATTCACACAAAAGCCCTGATACACTGCCAGAACAAAATTATGTTAAGGCTTTAATTGACGACTTAAACGCCGATTTAATTCGATTTCCCGTTCGGGAAATTACCTCCATCTTCATCGGAGGAGGCACTCCAAGTCTCTTTTCTGCAGAAGCCTATAACACTTTATTTACTCAATTAAAGCAACGTCTTCCTTTTGCACCAAATATTGAAATCACTATGGAAGCGAATCCAGGCAGTGTAGAGCAACAACGCTTTACAGAGTACCGGCAAATTGGCATTAATCGTCTCTCATTGGGTATTCAGAGTTTCAATCCAGTTCATTTAAAAGCACTGGGCCGCATCCATGATGATAATCAGGCTCATGCCGCCATTCACGCTGCCCGCAATGCAGGTTTTGATAATCTGAATATAGATATCATGCACGGTTTGCCGAATCAAAGCATCGCTCAAGGAGTTGCTGATTTAAGCACCGCATTAAACCATCAACCGGAACACTTATCCTGGTATCAATTAACCATAGAACCAAATACAGTATTTTACAAAGAAAAGCCCCCGCTCCCCACCGAAGATGATGCGTGTTTATTAGAAGAACAGGGATTTATCCTGTTAAACGAAGCAGGATTTCAACGTTATGAAATTTCAGCTTTTTCAAAGCCCGGCCATCAGGCACGTCATAACATGAATTACTGGTTATTTGGTGATTACCTGGGCATAGGTGCAGGAGCTCATGGGAAAATAACAACGAGCCAAGGAATACATCGAACTCAAAAGCATCGTCAACCGAAAGATTATTTAAATGATGACAAGCCTTTTTTGGCACATATTGAAACAGTTGAAGGTGGCGAATTACTCTTCGAATTCATGTTAAACACGAGCCGCCTAGAGCAGCCTATTCCGATTACATTGTTCAACACCACCACAGGATTGGATCTGAACCTTTTATTGCCTCACTTAAAAACAGCAGAAAGCAAAAATCTGATTGAACTTACCGATACTCATTGGCAAGTCACATCGCTAGGAAGACGCTTTACCAATAATCTGCAATCGCTCTTTTTGCCCTGAATCAGGTTGATGAGTTTTATCAGACTCATCAATCACTTACAGAGGAATAACTTTCAGTTGCCAGAAAATTCAGATTATCTCATAATAAAAATTAATTCTGGTTCAGGAGTTCTGCGGTGATGCTATTTATATGTTCAATACTTATTGCTTATTTGATGGGTTCTTTTTGTTCGGCAATCATTGTATGCCGGCTATTTGGCTTACCCGACCCTCGAGAGGAAGGTTCAAAAAACCCAGGAGCCACCAATGTACTACGTATTGCAGGTAAAAAATACGCCGCGTTAGTCATGATTGGCGATGTACTTAAAGGAACAATTCCTGTCCTTATTGCCAAAGCATTAGGAGCCCCACCAGCCACAGTCGCATTTGCTGCTCTTGCAGCAGTGATTGGCCATATGTACCCAATATTTTTTGGGTTCAAGGGTGGCAAAGGCGTTGCAACCGCAATTGGAGCCATGTTGGGTTTCCATTTTATTGTCGGCGTCCTTATTTCTGCTACTTGGTTATTAGTAGCTAAATTCTCCAGATATTCATCTCTAGCCTCTATAGTAGCAATAACCATGGCGCCCTTTTATTCATTACTATTAGTTCAACGTCTGGATATTTTCCCACCAATATTCTTTATCACCCTGCTTGTACTGTACAAACACAGAAATAACATCAATCGACTAATCGATGGTGTAGAGCCCAAAATAAAATTTAAACCAGGTGTAATCCATGACATCATGAAATCCCCCTCAATAACAGCCGCAAACGAAGAAATCCCAGCCCAGGAAATCGCCCCAGATCCAATCAAGAAAAAAGCAACATCGGAATCAACTGCTCCAAAAAAGAAAGCCAAATCAGACAAAACCGCCCTGAAAACAACAGCAAAAAAAACGATAAAAGCAGAAGAACCAGAAAAAAAGGCTAAAGCAACAAAACCGAAACCTAAAAAAGCAAAAGAAGATAAAAAAGAAGAAAAATAAACCACCCTCTCCAACAATCAGAATCTAATGTCGACTGAAAATGCGAACGTGTACGCGATAGTGTCGCTAAGCTCGTGATTGATTTAAGCCATCCGTGGCTAAAATCGAC
>NZ_CALMPD010000019.1 GCF_937871865.1 uncultured Legionella sp. | reverse complement strand
GCCCGATGCGCTCATTTCCACATGGGGGAGGATTTGGGATTATTTTGCTGATAATAGCACCTATATTCGCAGCTATTGTACGGATTATGAGCTTTATTTAGGGGCTGAACATGTAGCGGTATACATTGGTGTACAGGATTAGTCAGAAACGAACTCCTTCATGGCTTCACTTTATCTAACTCTTTTTCTAAAACGTGTGAGTGGATTATATATCTGGGTGATGAGAAAAATTAATAACTCAGCGCATAAAAAATAGAACTGGACTATTATATTAATTATGGTTGACATGAGGCTTGAATTTAAACCCTAGTGGGATAAAAACACACAGGATATTCCTTCTTTTTCCGGGATAAACAGGGAAAAGGCTATAACAATAGAACATTAATATTTTTATGGAATAAAATATGAATGAAATTGATATCTTAAAATTATTTTATGATGAGATGAAAACTCAGAGTATAACCCGAGATCAGGTTTTTTTGAGTATGGAGGGTGATGCAGCAGCAGCTTTATCGCAAAAACTCAACACGCCTGTGACACTAGAGGAAGTGCAACGATTAACAGATGTCTGTATTGCAAATGAATGGCTGGAGAGAACCACTGCAGACGTGCACTATAAATACCTGTCTTTAACCGAAGCTGGTTTACAAATTGTTTTAGTCAGTGAATATACTTAAATGTACAGGTAAATCAGGGCAAAAAATCGTGAACAACCAAAATTTAGCTTAAAGAGTTTGATTCAAGGGTATAATCTTTAGGCAAAACTCGGTAAAATAGGTCACTTTATTCTTTTTTTTGTTGCCATTATGCCAAAACGAACTGATATTAAATCGATCCTTATTCTTGGAGCTGGTCCTATAGTTATTGGACAAGCATGTGAGTTTGATTACTCTGGTACTCAAGCCGTGCGTGCATTGAAAGAAGAGGGATATCGGGTAATATTGGTGAACTCTAATCCCGCAACTATCATGACGGATCCTGAGATTGCTGATGCAACATATATAGAACCTGTCCTCTGGAAAGAAGTCGAACGCATTATTGAGAAAGAACGTCCAGATGCTTTGCTACCAACCATGGGGGGGCAAACAGCGCTAAATTGTGCCCTGGATTTGGTGCGTGAAGGAGTGTTAGCCAAATATTCTGTGGAAATGATTGGTGCCACCAGAGAAGCGATTGATAAAGCGGAAGATAGAGAAAAATTTCGTCAGTTAATGATTAAAATTGGCTTGGATATGCCTCGTTCCGCTATTGCACATAGTCTGGAAGAAGCGATTCAAGTTCAGGCACGCTTAGGCTTCCCTGCTATTATTCGCCCATCGTTTACCATGGGAGGAAGTGGTGGCGGGATAGCGTATAACCGCGAAGAATTCGAAGAGATCTGCATTCGAGGACTTGAGCTATCACCAACGCATGAGTTGCTTATTGACGAATCCGTTCTGGGTTGGAAAGAATACGAAATGGAAGTGGTGCGCGATAAAAATGACAACTGCATTATCGTTTGTACTATTGAAAACCTCGATCCCATGGGCGTGCATACAGGGGATTCAATTACTGTTGCTCCTGCTCAAACGCTAACCGATAAAGAATATCAGCGCATGAGAGATGCTGCTATTAAGGTTTTAAGAGCGGTTGGTGTTGATACTGGTGGTTCAAACGTTCAGTTTGCGATAAACCCTGAAGACGGACGTATGCTGGTAGTGGAAATGAACCCTCGGGTTTCTCGAAGCTCTGCTTTAGCTTCCAAAGCAACGGGCTTTCCTATTGCCAAGGTCGCTGCCAAATTAGCTGTTGGGTATACTCTGGACGAACTCAAAAATGAAATTACAGGCGGTAAAACTCCCGCATCTTTTGAGCCCAGTATTGATTATGTCGTGACAAAAATACCACGTTTTAATTTTGATAAATTTCCGCAAACTTCAAACACTCTGACTACCCAGATGAAATCTGTAGGCGAGGTAATGGCTATTGGTTCAAATTTTCAGGAATCGTTACAAAAGGCGATTCGAGGACTGGAAATTGGACGCACCGGTTTACATTCCCTGTTTGAAAAAGGAGATATAGCGCGATTAAGAGGGCATTTGCATGAACCAACTCCTGATAGGCTTTGGTATATAGCTGACGCGTTCCGTCAAAAATTATCTCTCGAAGAAATTCATTTGGAAAGTCGAGTTGATCCTTGGTTCCTTGCCCAGATTGAAGAGCTGGTCAAGCTGGAGCGTTCCGTTTTTGGTAAATCACTGCATGAGCTGGATAAACCTACCTTGCGTTTATTGAAACATAGGGGGTTTGCGGATGCTTATTTAGCCAAATTATTGTATTGCACCGAAGCTCAGGTTAGAGCCAGACGAATTGAGTTAGGGGTATTGCCTGTTTATAAGCGTATTGATTCGTGCGCGGGCGAATTCCCCAGTGATACTGCTTATTTATATTCATGCTATGAAGGTGGGTGTGAGGCGCGTCCAGAGCCTGATAAGAAAAAAATTATTATTCTTGGCGGTGGTCCAAATCGCATTGGTCAGGGTATTGAGTTTGATTATTGCTGCGTGCATGCAGCCATGGCACTAAGAGATGCTGGTTATCAAACGATTATGATTAATTGTAATCCTGAAACAGTTTCAACTGATTTTGATACTTCGGATCGCCTGTATTTTGAACCGGTAACCCTTGAAGATGTGCTATCCATCGTCGAAATGGAACAACCTGATGGCGTTGTGGTCCATTATGGCGGACAGACACCATTAAAACTAGCTAAAGATCTTGAGGCTAATGGTGTTAAAATTATAGGAACCTCTCCTGATGCTATTGATATGGCGGAAGACAGAGAGCGCTTTCAGCTTCTGGTCAAAGAACTGCAGTTGCATCAGCCTGAAAATGGAACGGTTCGCAGTGAAGCCGAAGCTATTGAGCTGGCCGATCGTATTGGGTATCCATTAGTCGTCAGACCTTCTTATGTGCTTGGCGGCAGAGCGATGGAGATAGTCTATCATGAAGATGATCTTCGCCATTATCTGTCTCATGCGGTGGCAGTGTCACATGATTCTCCGGTTTTGCTGGATCGATTTTTAAATGATGCCATTGAAGTGGATATTGATGCGATTAGCGATGGTAAAGAGGTCTTCATTGCTGGAATTATGGAGCATATAGAACAGGCCGGGATTCACTCTGGTGATTCTGCATGTACTTTGCCGCCGTTTAGCCTGAGTGTGGTGGTTCAGCAGGATTTAATTGAGCAAATGCGTCAAATGACGTTAAAACTGGGGGTTGTTGGGCTAATTAATGCCCAATTTGCGATTCAGGCTGATGATATTTACGTGTTAGAAGTAAATCCGCGTGCGTCACGAACCGTTCCTTTTGTCTCCAAAGCAACGGGCTTGCCTTTAGCCAAGATTGCGGCATTGTGTAAAGCTGGACTTAGTCTGAAAGAGCAGGGAATAACCCAGCATCATCATATGCCTTCTTTTTATTCGATTAAATTACCTGTGTTCCCATTTGTAAAATTTGCTGGTGTTGATTCCATTCTGGGCCCTGAAATGAAATCAACCGGTGAAGTGATGGGTATTGCCAAGCGTTTTGGACAAGCTTATGCTAAGGCTCAATTAGGGGCTGGATGCAATATTGCCAAACGCAGGCGTGCTTTTGTTTCTGTTCGTGATGCGGATAAGACCCGCGTGGGGGAGATAGCCAAGAGATTAATTGAATTAGGTTTTGAAATTATAGCCACGCGTGGCACTGCCTTGGTTCTTCAGGCAGCAGGTGTGGATTGTAGGCGAGTGTTTAAAGTGGGAGAAGGCCGGCCACATGTGTTGGATTTTATAAAAAATAATGAAATTGATTTTATTGTGAATACAACTGAAGGCAAAAGGGCTATTGCGGATTCTTTTGCTATTAGACGTAATGCGTTACAGCATAAGGTTAGCTATACTACAACTTTATCAGGAGCTGAGGCTGCTTGCCTTGCCATGAAATATGAAGATAGGGAAACAGTAACTCGATTACAGGATTTACATTAGAGGTGGACATGAGTAAACATCCTATGACAGTACAAGGTGCGGAAGCACTGCAAGAAGAATTACAACGATTAAAATTTGTTGATCGTCCTCGTATCGTAGAGGCTATAGCGACAGCACGAGCGCATGGTGATTTAAAAGAAAATGCGGAGTATCATGCTGCCCGTGAACAGCAAAGCTTCAATGAAGGGCGTATTCAGGATCTTGAAGCTAAATTATCTCATGCACAAATTGTGGATATCAGTAAATTAACCAACAACGGAAAAGTAGTTTTTGGCGCTACAGTTACAGTCTGCCATCTTGCTACTGATGCTGAATTAACTTATCAAATTGTTGGGGAAGATGAGGCAGACATCAAATTAAATAAGATTTCGTACAGTTCCCCTATTGGCCGCGCGCTGATTGGTAAGGAATTGGATGATACCGTTACGGTCAATACCCCTGGGGGATTGGTTGATTATGAGATTATTGATGTGAAGTATTAATCACTATTTGTAATCTATCAGTGTACGCCCCTTAAAATCAAAGCCCAACAGTTCATAGCAATGAGGTGTTGGCTTTTATACTCAAACGTTTCTTTCAATGTTCCAAAAAATGGCTAAGTTGAATTCCACTTTAGCCATTTTTGCGAATCTCCATGACATGATATGGCGTAGGAGATTATTTTGTGTTTATCAGCGTCTCGTAAGCCATCATCTTTCGATAAATACATCAATCATGGACACTACGGTCGATGCCGCGGTGATTCTTATTCAAGGAAATAGCTAAAATTGAGTTGGGATGTTATTTTCAATTGTTGTATAAAATATACAATCTGATCATTAAATTAAAAATACCGATTCCCTTTTGTGTGTCAATATAGTACAATTTGGCAAAATTATTTGTTCATTTAGATTGAGTTGTTATTATGCTGGGTAAAGTAGAACAAACATTATTGCAAGAGACTATTGTTAATTTCGGTCTTGATATTTCTCCAGACGTTTTTCAGTTTACCTTTGATAGAAGCGGTGCAGAACACTATTTACACGCCCATCCCAATGTACCCTTTATTTTGCGTTTATCTCGACTAGACGGATATTTTGCTTTGGATATTCCTAATTTGGAGCGGAGCACCATTCGACATATATTAGTATCACCGCCCAAACCTGGTGAGAACGAATTTAAGTTAATGTACTATGAGGACAACGTGTTCACTGAATTTGGCAGTTTACGTGAGTACTTTGAAACATTATGGGATCCTGAACAAAAAAGCATGAGAACTTCAATAGAATTTGCTCCATTTAAGGAGCAAGAGGCTTGGGAGCAATTTAAGCTACAACAACAGCAGAATCAGGAGCATAAAATTGCTGTTCTTAGCATTCAGAGTCTGGACAAGAAAAAAATTGCTCTTACCCCGGAAGAACTTCTCAAGTATGAACACCAAAACTCTGAATTAAAGTTGGCTGGCGACGGTCATACAGGATTTGCCATAGCAAAAGTATTAAATGCTCCCTTTGTTGTCGTGAGATCAAAAGAAAATCGTGACGAATCAACAGATAAATTGATTGGCCATGTGGGGCATGCTGGTTTGATAGTCGTTACTGGGCACGGTGAGCCAGGAGGAGATGGAATCAAGGGAAACTACATTAATATTGGCGATGTAGAGGAAATAGAGTTATTCCAGAAACAAATAGAACGTGGTCCTGTCGATATTGTTAGTACTGCTATGGATACTGGATTAAAAAGTGGTAATCATGTAACGATATTATTAAGTATTTGTTTTGGTGCTGTAGATTCTATTAAAGGAGCAGAAGATAGTTTCGCTCGTAAATTGGCGCGGGAATTTGCAACTCATGGGATCAGTTCAACCATTATTGCCAGCGAGAAACCGGTTCTTCGTTTTGGCACAAATGCCATTATTGATGAACAAATTGTTTTTAATAATCGATTAGGAATGGCTGCAGAGCACGTATGTGTTTTTACAACCCGGGTTGAAGGGGAAAACGCTAATCCACCAATCAGTGTATATAAGCCATATGAGTCAATCCAGTTAACCAAAAATGGAGTGGTGTTTTTAAATCCTAAAAAACCTCAAGCCGCTTTAACAGGGAATCAAAAAACAGAGGAAGAAGAACAGTGCTTGCAAAAGCAGGCTGAAGAAGAACAGCGCTTGCAAAAGCAGGCTGAAGAAGAACAGCGCTTGCAAAAGCAGGCTGAAGAAGAACAGCGTTTGCAAAAGCAGGCTGAAGAAGAACAGCGTTTGCAAAAGCAGAACGAGAAAAATGCGACCCCAAAAGTGTTAACTCTGGGAGAGCAACGCTTTGATCTGCTCCTGAAAAATCTTCTGATTAAAGGAGAGGAGCTTAAAAGGCGTCGCGAACTGGTAAATCCAGTACAGAATAAATCCGGACATCAAAATTTAGATGATGCCTATGAGGCGGTATTAAAATTAGAAAAAAAGCTAAGAACAGCAGGCGATAAATATTTTGCTAATCCGTCAGAAAACAATTATTTTACATTTAAAAACCAATGTGACCGTAAAATAAAGTCCGCTCGTAAAATTCTGGATAAGCATCGAGGGTGGTCTGAGTTTTTGATTAATCTGGCGATTGGTATTTGTACGCTTGGTCTTGGTTTATTAGTTAAGGCTGGAATTAACCTGGCTATGAATAAACCATGTCTTTTTGTTCATAATACAGTTTCTGCACAAAAATTGAATGAGATAGAACACTTTGTTCAAACGATCCAATCTACAGCCTGATTATTAATACACGCTAAATGAAGGGCACTGAAATGATTTTCCTATTTCGAATTATCTCGGTTTAACACTGAAGGCTTCCTCATCGCTTGAGGGGTTCCCCTCAATGGATGCTAGATAATGAAGAGAGAATGCTATGGTTGATATTTTGCTTTAGTGCATTCTACGACCTATTATTAATAAAGTTTTTAATAAAAAATGAGACAATGACTTCTCTTCAATGGCTGAAAAAGCTGATTAGCATTAATACAGTATCCAGTAATTCGAATCTGCCTTTAATTGCAGAAATTAAAGGCTGGTTTGAGTTGCATGAGATTAATTATCACATTATCCCTGGTGCCAATGAAGATAAGGCGAATCTTCTGGCCATAATCCCTGGGCATGATGGAACTATATCCGGTGGTCTTATCCTTTCTGGTCATACGGATGTTGTCCCTGTCACGGGACAAAACTGGAATACAGATCCTTTTATTCCTGTTGAGCTCGATGGCAAAATTTATGGGAGGGGAGCCTGTGATATGAAAGGGTTTCTCGCGGTATTGTTAGCATTAGCCCCCGAATTTAAAAAAATGAAACTCGCAAAACCTCTTTATCTGGCGTTTACCTTTGATGAAGAGATTGGCTGTATTGGCGTTGATTACCTGGTCGAATTTTTGCAAAAAAACAAGATACATCCAGAAGGGTGCATCGTGGGTGAGCCATCTTCCATGCGCCCTGTAGTCGGAGAAAAAAGAAGGCGCTTATATCATTGTCAGGTCATGGGAAAAGCCATTCATTCTTCTCTAGCACCTCTTGGTTGTAATGCTATTGAATATGCCAGTCGTTTAATATGCTATATTAATGATCTGGCACGTCATACTCAACAGCAAGGGCCCTTTGACTCAGGTTATGATATTCCTTTTACGACTATTACTATCAATGTCATTAATGGGGGTATTGCTACTAATATCGTTCCTGGCAGCTGCGAGTTTATTGTTGAGTTGCGTTATTTACATGAATTCCCTATCTTGAATTTTGAGCAACAGATACTTAATTATATTGATAGTGATTTAGTGCCCCTAATGAAGAAAACCTATCCAGATGCTGCCATCCATTTTGAAGAGCATTCTGATTCGAGTGGATTTGTTGCCTCAGAAGACAGTCAGCTTAATCGTATTGTGCGGACAGTTACCGGAATTAATGAGCGGTATAAAGTATCGTTCAGTACTGAAGCTGAGGCCTATCAAAGCATGCGTATACCCACGCTAATTTGTGGCCCTGGCGATATTCATCAAGCCCATACGCCTAATGAATTTATTTGTATTTCCCAACTTGAGCTGTGCGAAAAAGTACTCAAAAACGTGGTGCATTTTTTTTGTGAAGACAAAAAGTCTATTAATTAGAACTTGTTTACAGAGTTTAACGATTTTTAATCCGGTAAAAATGGCAGTCCATTTTTAAAAAGGTTCCTGATTTATAGTATTTCATACCGCATTTTTCCATGACTCTGAATGAGCCTTCATTATCTTTATCAGCGTAGGCAATAATATAATCTGCATCTATATGCAATCTGGCCCAGCGCAGTAACGCTTTTAATACTTCTGTTGCATAGCCCTTATTCCAATATTTTTTATGGAACAGATAACCAATTTTTGTTTCACCAGTTTCCAGCCGATCAAAATAAGCTTCGCCTACAAAATCATTATTTCGGGCTTTAAAGATGACAAAGGTAGGTAAATGATGTTCTTTTTTATTGGTGATGCTTTCGTCAATGTACTCCTGAATTTCTTGATCGGTCAGAGTGCCTTCAGGATAAAATTGCTTGACCTCGGGATCTTTATCGATTCCTTCCAGATAATGGCTGTCTTCTGTTCGAATAAAGCGCATTCCCAGATGAGTGGTATTAATAAGGTATTTACGCATAAAATTAGACCATCCTTGGTAGTATGATTAAGTAATGCACCAGCAGTTGCTATCGCTGATGCATCATGATGATTTTATTACTTTATCGTCCTAATTTTTTTGATGTATCTTCATCATTTCCAGTTTCATTATCACTATCGTGTCCTTCCTCATCAACGAGGGTGAATTCATCAACGAGCTCGTCAGAGGATTTTTTTGCTGGTGTTGGCGGGGTTGTGTCTGCCGTTTCAGCTTGACCTTTGATGCGATTAAAAAATCCTCGACTAAAATCTCCAAATCTATAAGATTTTGTTTCAGCCTTTTCTTCAACTTTAACTGGCGTTGGTTGCACTGGTGTTTTCCCTGGTTCACCAAATAAAAGTGTATAGGTGATTTTACCAAACCAATAGCCTTCAGTTTGGGCATTGCTCTTCATTGCCGAATTAATGTCAAATAATTCTTTTGAAATCAATGTCCTCAAAGCTTCAAGTTCTGGAGTGTTTTCATCTTCTGAAGATAGGCTTTTCGCTGCTTGTGCTACCAATAAGGAATAACGTGGCCCCCTTTGTATTGGCTGTATTAAATGATCGCCTAATCCAAGATTGTTACCATGTTGTTTTAAGTAAAGATTTATTTTATGAAAAGGGTTATCTTTAGGTGAGGTTTTATGTTGAACTGCATATTCAGCTTCTGCTGCCAGATATTTATCAAAAACTACGGCATAATCTTTGTATGCCTTAAAAAAAACAGTTAATAATTGGGTTCTTTGTACTTTTAAGATGTTACGTTCACTTTCTGTCAGTTCAGGATCAACTGTTTTCTCTGCGTTTTGTAATAAACCATTGGAAATCTCTTGGAGCATAGGTAGCTTTTCTTTTATGCTTAATAGTATAGGATTTCCCTGCACTATAGTGCCCATAAGTAGAGCAAGACCTAATAATCCCAAAGCATTATTATACGAGCGCTCAGTATCCAGCATTTCCTGGAATACTTTATTATCAAAAATTTTTTCATCAGTTTTATTGTACATAGTATGATACCTTATTAGTTCTGAATACGTTACGAAACTATCTTAATCTTACTCATTATCTTTATGATAGATTCAATATGGATAAAATTATAGCACACAACATTTATCTATGCATCAGTTTTGATTCAATAGATTTTAATTTGGGCAATTCGTAGTTATGGTCAGCTGTATTGCATGTTTAATCTTCATTGTAATAATGCTGATATCCTGTATTCTTTTACACTCAATTCATCAAAATCCTCATGGAGAGCAACCTATGTATAAAATAGTCCCTTGGCTTGTTAGTTTTTTATTAATGGCTGGTGTTATGTCAACACACGCTGAAACGGCAATTATTAAAACATCTGTTGGCACTATTACCTGCGAATTATTTAGCAAAGACGCGCCGAACACAGTTGCAAACTTTGTTGGACTGGCTACAGGAACAAAAGAGTTTAAAGATGCAAAAACCGGAAGTATGGTGAAGCGTCCTTTTTATAATGGGTTGACTTTTCATCGTGTGATTCCCGGGTTTATGATTCAAGGTGGCGATCCTCTGGGTAATGGAACTGGCGGACCAGGTTATGAATTTAATAATGAAAATACAAACGCGAGTTTTAATAAGCCTGGTGTGCTGGCGATGGCTAATGCAGGTCCGGATACGAATGGCAGTCAATTTTTCATTACTGTAGCTCCCACTCCTGGTTTGCAAGGTGATTACAATGTTTTTGGCCAGGTTATTTCGGGACAAGATATTGCTGATAAAATCAGCAACCTGCCGAGAAATCCACAAGATCAACCGTTATCTCCAGTGGTTATCGAAAGCATTACTATCCAAAAGTGACATAAGGCATTGTGACAAGCACTGTTACAGTGCTTGTCTATAAACTCACTGCTATTTAAGTTAATAAAAGCAGGTCATTCTTTAACTAGAATGTTTTTGAGCTTATTTTAGTATCTCAAGCAGCCGTTAATCCTGGAATGGTGGTTACTGAAGGCGTTACTTCGGCTGGATTGCATGAAGGAGAAATGCGTCCATGGGTCGAGTTGGAGCGGTTCAGAAGATTGCTGCTGTTGTTTTGTTTTTTGCCTTTAATGAATCAGCGTATGTTATTGGTAAAACACTGCATGTAACAGGTAGTTCACGCTGAGCATTATAAACGACGCAATTAAGGTTGACGAAAGAACAGCCCTGTTGTTATCGCACAGGGCTGTATTTAGTGGTTGACTAGGGTTGAAACACTTCTTGCTGAATACCACTAACAACCCACTCTTTACTGTTAGTGAATTGATAAAAGTGCCAAATTTCATCTAATGGAGCAAAAGCTTCATCGTTTTCTTTTATTGATCCTGTGAAACGAACGCTGGCTATAGTGGACATCGTTTGCTTGGACACATCTAATAATTCTGCGTTTAAATTAATGACTTCAGTTTTATTAGGGGCATCACCACGTTCATCAAATTGCATCTGAATTTCTGCAACGATTTCAGGCAGAGTGAAGGCTTGGATATCCTGAATATTTTTCTGATCATATGCTGCTTGTAAGCGCAAAAAATTCACTTTGGCTTGACGCAAAAAACTGTCTGGAACAAAATCAGCCGGTTGTTGTGAGTAACTGCTGTTACTGCTGCCAGTGTTGGAATTGGGTTGAGAAAAGCTGTTGAAGGATTGGCGGAACGCATTTGATTGAGCAGACTGTACGCCAGGCTGCATTCTTTTGCGTAAAAAACTAACAATAAAGAAGAGAACAGAGCCAAGAATTAACCAGGTCATCAGTCCATTAGCCAAACCATTACCCATAAATAAACTTGCTAATAAGCCCCCGACCAACATTCCACCGAGTATACCGCCCCATTTGCCTTTATTGGCAGATTTGTTCATGGCTGCGGTGTTTTGTGGTTTATGAGATGAAAACAGACTGCTTTGGGAACGTTGCACTCCAAAACTTCTGCCACCGCCAAAACGTTTTGCAGAAGCTTCATTGACGAAAAATCCCACAGACAACAATACAATTAAAAAACATGAAAGGAAATTACGCATTTTTATATGGCCCTTTTTTAGTACGAAGCCACATTATATCTGAACCTCAAGTAACTTGCTTGTGATCTATTCGAATTTATAGTGATCAAATGAAAATACGGGACTATCCGGTTTGAGGAACAAAATTATTATGCTGAATTGTCACGGCTTGCCTCACTTAGAGGCCGGAGACGTAAAGAGGGCACGGTATTCGTTGCCCGCATGAACATCGCGTAATGCGGGACAAAACGGAATAGCTTAAGGCAAGTAATAATAAGGATTCGGTAGCTTAAATCCTTTCTCGGCATAGCCACCACGAATATCACTGTGTTGATCGCCAATAGATGCAATAATGGTATAGCCTTCTTTCGCTATATTAGCCCGCGCTTCAGATTTGAATGGGATAATTGAAGACTCTTTGTAGTTTTTAGGGCGTAAATACAAACCAGACCAATTAGCATAGCCGGCTTTATTAAGATTTATGTTTGTTGCGTTTCGTTCTGACTCATGACGTCCGGTTACAAAGAACACGTCTATTCCATTAGCTAAAGCTGCATTATATAAAGCTAACATGGGCTCTATGACAGGCGAGTTTGCAGCCAGAATTTCTTGATGGATTTCTTCCTGAGTTCCCATAAAATCACGCTTGACCATCTTATCGTAATTAGACAGACTGGTTTCATCAATATCGAGTACCAGAGCCAGTTTTTGTTGAGGATTGTTTTGTTTATGAAATTTTGCTTGCTGGATAATAAATTGTTGTGCCTTTTTTATGGCTGCTTCCAATTCTTTAAAATAAAGTCCTGAATCATGATAAGCTTTAACTTCTTGTCGAACTTGGCTAAGATTGGCCGGTTCTGCATGTAATGCGGTTGAAATTATAAGAGAAAGACAAAGGGTAAATAACATTCTGGGCAATACTTTGAACTGATGTTTCATTATTCATCCACAGCTATTTATAGAATACCGCATTATATAACGATAATTCTGTTTGTCAATTGCGCATGTTGGCTGGCCTTGTGGCAATTATTGGACAGCTACCGGTACTAAAATAGTCATAGAACTTATCCTCGGTTATAATGATATATTATTTTTAAACGTCACAACTCCTATGCATTTGAAGCAACTAAAATTAGCTGGTTTTAAATCTTTTGTTGATCCCACTGTCGTTCATTTTCCCAGTCAACTGGTTGCCGTTGTCGGGCCTAATGGTTGCGGCAAATCCAACATTATTGATGCAGTGCGCTGGGTTATGGGAGAGAGTTCGGCAAAAAATTTACGTGGCGAATCCATGATTGATGTGATTTTTAATGGTTCTTCTAATCGCAAATCAGTTGGGCAAGCTTCGGTCGAACTGGTTTTTGATAATAGTTTAGGGCGATTGACCGGGCCTTTTGCCAGCTACGGCGAAATTGCTGTAAAGCGGATTGTAACTCGTGATGGCGATTCCTCGTATTATTTGAATGGCAGCCGTTGCAGAAGAAAAGACATCACCGATATATTTCTAGGTACAGGAGCTGGGGCGCGAGGATATTCTATTATTGGACAAGGAACTATCTCTCGCTTGATTGAAGCCAGGCCAGAAGAGTTACGAGCTTTTCTGGAAGAGGCTGCCGGAGTTTCCAAATATAAAGAGCGGCGACGTGAAACATTACAACGAATTGAACATACACGTGAGAATTTAACACGTGTTGCTGATATTCGGGATGAGTTGGATAAGCAATTACAACGGCTGGAACGCCAGGCTAAAGCTGCCGAACGTTATACGCTTCTTAAAGAGGAAGAGAAATTATGCCGAGCCGAGATTTTGGCACTCAAGTGGCAGGAGTTTACTGAACAACAACTACGAAAACAACGTGAATTACATGATTTGGCAGTGCGTTATGAAGAGCAACAAAGCCTCTTGACTGGATCTAATAAAGACCGGACGCTGTTAAACGAACAATTGCATGATGCAAATGATCATTCACAGCAGATTCAGGAATCTTTTTATCAATTAGGGACCGAGATAGCTCGCCTTGAAGAAAGCATTCAACAACAAGACAGAGAGAAAAAAAGACTGGAGCAAGACAGGCAGCAGATGCAGGAAGATTGGCAGGTTGCCGAGAGCCAATTAAAGCAAGATAAGGAAGATTTACTTACTTGTCAGCAAAATGCTCAACAACTTGAACACAGTTTGCAAAAATTACGCAGTGAATTTAACGAAAAAGAAATGGAATGGCAAAATGCCCAGCAAGAGCAAAAAAACTGGGACATGCGCTGGCAAGAAATCCAGAGTGCAACAACGTCTATTAAGAGCGAATTGCAACTCACTCGGGTCAATGGTCAGCATCTGGAACACAGGCGTAACCAGACCGTCCTCAGGCTGGAAAAGCTGGATACAGAAAAAAATTCAATTTCTCTTACTGACTTGCAGCACAACAAAATTGAGTTGGAACAAAAACAAATTAAATTAAGGGAAACTCAGCAAGGTGACGAAGAACAATTAAGAGCAGGTAATGAAACGTTGAATCAACAACGTATGCAATTACAAGAAACAGAACATCAGTTGCATCAGTTGCAAGATGATTTTCATCGTTTAAATAGTGAGCATGCCGCTTTAATCGCGACCCAAAAAGCAGCCAGACAGGCGAACAAAACCAATAAAGATGGGATTTTAGCCTGGAAGGATAAGCCACGACTGATGGATGTTCTTCAAGTAGAGCCTCAGTGGCAATCGGTATGCGAGATGGTTCTGGGGGATGCGCTCCATGCTTATGTTCTGGATGATTTTAATGAGTTATGGCCTAACTGGCAGAACTGTGAGAGCCAGGGCGAGAGCGTTGTGACGATGAGAACACCGTTAGTTGACGTGAGTACAAAGGCACGACTGTCTGACAAGGTTAAAGGTGCAGTACCTGCTACCTTAAATAATCTGAGCTGCATTTATACTGCTGAACATCTTGATGAAGCCATGACGTGGCTACCTGAGTTGGCAGAGCATGAGTCGATTGTAACTGTTAATGGGTTTTGGTTGGGGGCTGGTTGGGTAAAGCTGGTTAATCCTGGAGAGCAAGATGAGATGGGATTACTCGCACGCCAGCAAAAAATCACCGAACTGACGTTCATTGTCGATGAATTACGCCAAAAAATTGAGATAGTACGCTCACATCGTGATGAGAGTCATAGTCAATTGCAACAAAGCCAAAGCCTAATCGAATCATATCAATTGAATCTCAATTCCAGTAATGAAGCACTACGCTTAAACATCACTGCAGCGACCAGCAATGAGCAAGAATTGCATCATGCAGAAAAAATACTGGCAACTATCGGTGTTGAATATGATGAGTTACAGAGTGTGCTTGAAGATCTTGCCCTGGATGAAGAAGCGCTTAAAGAAAAACTAATCCTTCTGGAAGAGCAATATGATGATGCAGAACTGCAACAAATCCAGGTTACGAACGACAAACAAAATGGGTTAAATAAGCTGGCTGCACTTAATCGACAGGTAGAAGAATTTCGTTCTTTAGTACATCAGACAGAATTAGGCTATGACCGGGAATTTACCAAAATACAACAGGTAACTGATAGAATCAGCAGAGAACAAGAGCGATTGGATGTGTTGCAAGAGCGAATGGAGCATCTTGCCTTATTGTGTCTGCAATCAACTGAACCAGGAGCAGAACTGCAAGAGCAGCTGGCTGAATTATTGATGAGGCATGGTGAGGTAGAGTTGCAGCTAACGTTGAGCCGTGAGCGATTAGCTCAAATAAGAATGGATATGGAAGAGCTTGAGAAGGCGACCATGAATTATGATTTGGAAGTGAAAAGAGTACAGGAAATCATAGGGCAAGCTCGCATGGATGAGCAAGCTTTGTCTGTTCGAGCCAGTTCAGTGCAAGAGTCTCTTGATGAGATGGGATTACAGGCCCAGAATGTTATTGATTTAATACCCTCAGGCATTACTCAAAGCATGCGAGAAGATGAATTAATTTCTCTTATGGAACGGATTAAACGTCTGGGGGCGATTAACCTTGCGGCTATTGAGGAATTTGCGACCGAGCAACAAAGAAAACTTTATCTTGATGAACAATATGACGATTTAAATCAGGCCTTGTCCACACTGGAAACGGCAATTGAAAAAATGGATAAGGAAACGCGCCTGCGTCTTGAAAATACCTTCGATGAAGTGAATACTTCATTTAAAGCACTTTTTCCTCGATTATTTGGTGGAGGAAGAGCACAACTGGAATTAACTTGTGATAATCTATTGGAGGCAGGTATTGTAGTTATGGCTCAACCCCCCGGAAAACGGAATAGCACTATCCATTTATTATCCGGTGGTGAGAAGGCTATGACAGCAGTAGCTCTGGTGTTTGCGATTTTTCAGTTGAATCCTTCACCATTTTGTATGTTAGATGAAGTAGATGCGCCATTAGATGACGTAAATGTGGGGCGATTTTGCGATTTGGTGAAAGAAATGTCACAATTCGTACAATTCCTGTTTATTACACATAACAAGGTAACTATGGAGTTGGCAGATCATTTAATTGGGGTAACTATGCGTGAGCCTGGGGTGTCACGTTTGGTTGCGGTTGACGTGAAACACGCTTTGACTATGGAGTAAATCATGCAGGCAAATTGGAGTTTAATTCTTAATGTCCTGTTGTTAATTGGTGTTATAGTGGCTATTGGGCGCTTAATGAAAGCGAGAAAGCAGAGCTTAAGTCCAGAGCCGCACAAACCGTCGCTCGGTTCTGTGGCGAATAGCCCTTATGATGCCCAGCCTTATAATGACGATATTATTGCAGTTAGAAAAGTAAATAGTGACCTTGCTCTTGATTTGGCAAATGATGAAGAGCCTGAGCCACAATTAATCAGTAAGCCTGCTGCTAAAGCAGCACAACCTCAACTGCTGCCTCAAGAAGAAGACATTGTCGAGGAAAAAGAGAGAGGCCCCAATGTAGGGGGGGCACCTACCTTGATGATGTTTTTACTGGCAAAAGACAACAGACTGTTTGCGGGATATGAGTTATTACAAACGGTATTGGCCGCAGGATTACGTTTTGGTGAAGGACATTTGTTCCATCGTCATCAGTTTTCTAATGGCCAAGGGCCTGTCATCTGCAGTTTGGCTGCAGCAACGGCTACTGGAGTATTCGATCTACAGAACATCGGTGCCTTTAGTGTGCGTGGATTGTGCTTGTTCATGCAGGCTTCAAACAACCCCAGCATTGATGAAGAACGATTTTCCATCATGTTGGAAACTGCACGGCAGTTAAGTGACGGGATGGATGCTCATTTACTGGATGATCAGCGCAAACCTTTAACTGAAGCACGTATCGAGCGCTATTATCGATTATTGAACTGTACGCCCTCACCAGTTGAGTTATAAGAGACAATTAGTTCTAACATAAACGCATGGGGATATCACAATACAGATGAGCTCAGTTGAAAACGTGTTGTTTTATTCCCCTACGATGGTAATGAATAGGCCTGGGCAAAAATTCTGGTTTTGTCGCATAATAGTTCGAAACTCTAACAGAGTCTGAAATTTTATGCGACAAAACCGCTATTCCTATTTCTTATAATATTTTTGCATTTGCTTGTGTAAAAAAGGGTTCCAAGGAGACTTTAATTCAAAAGGCATATTAACAGGATTACATCCAATACAAGCATGTTATATTGATTGGAATGAATATAAAATCAAAAAAATAGACTGTATTGTGTTTATTTACAACCCCTGGAATGCCGCTGCAACTAAGATTCTTTGCGACTAAAATTCGACTAACCTGCTTTTTTGCACGTCAAAGTTTAGTTGAAGGTGCGCTATTTTATCTTAATCGCTACTCTCGGTTCAACTTCCTGCTCATCTTTTTTCAGTTTAAGCAGTTTATCTTTTATTTCATTGCTTTTTGATGGTGGAGCTACTCCAGTTACCCTTTTATCACCGGCCAATTGCTCTTCGTTGATGTCTTCTATTTCAAAAAAATCATCTTCGTCACTAGATGCATTACTATCGATTAAGAGTCCTTTTTCTTGTGGGGGTTTGTTAATTAAATGAAAGCCGTCCATGTTGTCAAGTTCTTCCTCTGAAATTTTTTCTTCTTTTGTGGTTAATTTTTGTTCCAAATTAAGAGCATTATTTTGGGCTTTGGTTAAAAAAGTTTCAAGAGAGCCATAGCCTAGATTGGCCATTCCATCATTAATAATCTTTTTTAAGCGAGGATCACTTAGATTAGACAGGTTGTGTATTATATTTTGTAAATCACCAGGTTCTTGGGCTTTTTTCAATCGATCGACGAGTGTGAACAGGTCTATAGCCAAACCTATTTCATTTTTACCTTTATTTGAATATTGTTTTGCAAACTCTTTTTGCCGAACATCCAGGAACCCTTTTAAATCATTACTAAAATGCTGAAGCGCTTTATCGTGAGGCACTTTTATATTGTCAGAAGGAAAAGACATATCGCCATATTTTTGATTTTTATTAAAAATAATTCCAAAAGGTTCGCTGTAATTACTAAGTCTGGTAATATCAATATCAGCCACTTCTGCGGCCATCCAGGTCATTACAAATCTGCCACAATGAGTTTGTAATGGTAATTGAAGCTTCATGTTATTAACTGCGGTTGGAAGCCTCTTTATTTCTAAATCATTTTGAGTCATAAAATTAGTGACTAATCTTTGGGTGTTGGATACGTGTTGTTGTTCTTGCTTATGAAAGGGATCGCTTAATAATCCTTCATGCAAGGTCACATCGCCAACTATTTTTCCATTTACCATCGTTAAGGTAACCGCTTCCATAGTGACGTGGCTATAACTGAGATTTCTTACGGTAACTGGAGATAAAATTTTAATGGTTTTTGATGTTCCTCCCACCACGCCATCATCATCAAAATATTGAACTACTTGTTTATCAAAAAGTTTTTTTTCAAAAATATCCTGTAGCGAAGCATTTACATCATTGGTAATGTAAGTAATTTGGGTATCATTTTCATAGAATGCAAACTGTTTATTCTTATCGTAGTTTGCCAATTGTGTTACTTCATAATCTACATTCGTTGAAATTCTTCTGTCTTTAAGCAATAAATTATCTGAAGCTGAGTTTTTTAATTGATCAATAAATGTTGATAGTTTTCCTTTATAAAGATTGGACTCATTTTCTTTTTTTTGAGCCTCGAAATAATCAATTAAAGTTCCGATTTTATCCACGCCATCTTGGGGTTGAAATAAAAGTCTTTCCCATTGATGGTGATCTTTTGGGTTATTGCTTTGACTGCAATTCAGCCATACTAACGGGTAGCCATATTGTTTACCTATTGTATTTGATACAGTAGATGATAAACTGTTATTATCTGCTCTTAACTCCAATCGTTCAATATTCGGCAATTTTGCAGCCAAATATTCATTTATGTTTGATTCAGTTAAAACAATATCTTCATCAGTATTTAGTGACTCATAGCCTTTCTCCAAAAACTTCCGTTCAATATCTTTATATACAGATAAAATTTCTTCAGAGCCTCTAATTCCAATATAATCTCTATTATCTGATCTATTTCGCACGTATTCATGTTTCACATCGCTGTTAACAGTAAATAAGAGTTGGCCATTTACGTAAATATAGATGTTCATACGGAAATCCTGACTTTTATCACATATGATTAATTATAGGCCGGTCCGTCATTTATTTATCTTTTTTGTTTGTTTTTTGGGGGCTGATTCTTTGATGAAATGATTTAACATTCGATTCCAATCGATCAGCTGGGGCTGACAAAAATTTAGTTGACGGTGCCTTACACGTGTAATAAATAAAGCAGAACAGTTTGAATAGTGATCTAGCAATATAAAAATATCGCGAATATACATTTACGAACATGAATAATTAACTGGGTACTCTTCCCGCATGAGCAACGTTATCTATTTCTGAGGTATTCATGTGCGCTGCCAATAAGCCTTCAAGCATTTCTTTAGCCTCTTCAGGAGAATCAATACTAAAAGAGTTGCTTGAGCATAAGCCTTTACCAAAACTGGCATTATAAATTGAAAATTTACTCACATTTAAAAATTTGGAGGCCTTCTCGCACGAAGATATGGCTGCCTGTAAAGATTTCCGATATCCAGTCTGATCTCCCTCCTGTTTTGCCCAAACAGCATATTGATAAAATGCTTCAGACAAAAGCATGTACGCATAGCTCCCATAAGGTTCTAGAAGCGATTTAGCATTTTTAACGGCATCCATTAGTAATGTTTTAGAATTCTCTGTATCTTCTAATTTGCCATTAATCACTTTATTATGCAGAAAAATATTATATCGTTGTACTGCATGAACGGAATTAAAGCGCATCGCTTCTTTCAATAGGTTTAGTTCACTGCTTGAAAATTCCTGTGATAATGCAGCTCTGACTTGTTGGGAAAGATAAAATAAGTATGAGCCTTTAAGTAAGTCGAAGCTATCAACCTGCTCATGCATGTAAAAGGTCACTTGTTGTCCTTCTAAAGAAGACATCAAAAAACCAAGCAGGGAATAAAGTTCTCTCCAAATGTGCTGATAAACATCTTTTTTACATACATCTGCAAAAAGCTGATTTGCTCGAGCCAATTTGAGGATAAAAGGAATATCCGATACGGTTTTTTTGTTAGAAAAAAATTGCGACTCATTAAATCTATCGTCTTTTAAATCATTGAGAAACTTCTCCTCCAGGAAATTCAGACGAGACAGATCACTCAATGTAAGAAATGTCGTAATCGCTTTACTTGTGCAGCTCATATCAAAAAAAGTTAATTTATTATCATAATGGATTATAGCGAAGCACATAAAGAAAGTAAAAATTAGTTTTTTGATAGGGATCGATGTAATACGTACTGTATTATACAGCGAAGTCCTTTATAGCATTTTGTGTCTCTTCATTAATGCTCGCCTGAGCTTTTGGAGCTTCAGGTACAAAAAATCTGGCGGTCTGATTAATCGAACTGTGTAAAACAAGGGATTTAACCTGATTTGGTTCCTCTACAGCAACCATTCTTTTAGCTACAGCGTTCTGAATAACCTGCTCATAGTGAGTAGGTAATAAAGATATTGACTGAAAACTCTCTCTGGGTTCTGTTCGATAACAGAGTATAGGATAGTCGCATTGTTCTTTACCCCACAAGCGGTCTAAATCCCTTTTCCAATTAAATAAAGAAGCCCCGGTTGCTGCTGGTGCAAAGGGATTTAACTCGATAACTGTTATTACATAATGATTTCCACCGATTCTGATCTGATTTTCTTCAAAAACATCACCGCGATATTCGTTTACTGGAATTAATGCCAAATCAATAACATATTCACGGATACAATTGATTGTATCGTCATCATTTTGTTCGTTTGAAAAATTTAAAAAATGTGCCACTTCAGGATCTATAAGCTTAAGAACATATTCTTGGAATTTTAAGCTTATAGCCTTCATACTTTCTTCATTGAAAAAATTAGAACCATCCTCTGACGTTTTATCGAAATACAAAAAATGGAAGTATTGTGATATTGCAGTAATAATACTTTCAGTACGGCATCTTCTTGAAACAAAAACTCTGAACTCATGTTCAGGCCGAATGTTATACCACTCTCTAAAAACAATTTTTGTTGTTTTGTTGGGTTGCTCCAAACTAAGAAGAGCAATAAAATCATTATAAACGCGAGGACTACCTTGAATAGTTTCTATTATTTTTCGCCCATTAGTAATTTTCATAGCTTGCGTTATAGAAGCGACAAATGAAACCAATTGCTGGTTTTTATTGTCCGTTTCATTCCAATAAATGAAATCATTACTCATAAGCACTGCTGCTTCATCAAAGAGGGACTGTGAATCCTTTGGACTTCTGGTTGATAATCGCATAAATGCTTCGTTATTTTTAAATTGTGTAAGAATAAGGTTAAAAGCACGTTCTAATTTAGTAATGTCATAATCCTGAGGGGCGTTTCCCATTAGAAATTGAATATCTTTAGAGTCCAGCGAAAAGAATTGTGATGCAAAGGTGAATTTTTTAAGCTGCGAATACCAATTTTCAACAGAAAATTTATCTACAGCTCCCCATCTTGACAATTGAGTGGGACCATTAGTTTGTGTTGATGGGAAATACAATGGATGATCGGATTCTAACCACGGATCTCGCTCAAACTCATCTACCTCATCATTATTACATTCTAATAGGACAAAGCCTTCCTCATCGCTTTCACCAAAAGATACATTCTCATCATCTGATACAGGTTTTTTATCTTTCCCCGCCTCTCGTAAAAGCAAATCTGATTTGTTAAAAAATGCCATAATGAACTTTTAGTAACCCAAAGAAGGCTCCAATCGTATCATAAATAAACTTTTGCATCAATATTTGGACTCCCCGGGCCAAAGTTGCCTTTAATTCACAATGACTGCAATTCACGACATCGTTTAACCAATATTGAAACCAAATTTTGACGAACAGAAACTCAAAAAAGAATTTTGCCAAGAGCTTTTGTCTCGCAAATTGTTTCGATGTGTTTACCCTTCAGGGTAGATTACTGCCCCTACGATACCTGGGCTCCAAGTCAATTTGAGCAATAATCAAACCGACTGGTTGCTATGAATAAGTTCATCAATTACTGCCAATAACGGCACTAAAAATTTCATTCCTGATAGTTCTAATTGATATTCATCTTGAACTCTAAGGCTTAGTGTTAGTACACTAGACTTTTAGCCTTATATTGATACTATGAATCTAAATACTATTGCATCACTGTTGTCTCAATCTTGTTTGATAAATACTGACATCACCGGTGTTTGTATTGATAGTCGCGTGCTTAAACCTGGTAATCTGTTTATTGCAATTCAGGGGGAACAATTTGATGGGCATAACTATATTAAGGATGCGGAGGCAAATGGGGCTGTTGCGGCTGTAGTTAATCGTGCCTTGCCTGATGTTCAGATCCCTCAATTTATTGTTGCAGATACCGTTATGGCTCTGGCTAAAATTGCAGCGGCTCATCGGCAGGATATTCATTGTCCCGTTATTGCCTTGACCGGTTCTAATGGAAAAACCACTGTTAAAGAAATGATAGCTGCGATTCTTCCCCAACCATCACAAGCAACCAAAGGCAATTTAAATAATCATTTAGGAGCTCCTTTAAGTGTTCTTGGGCTCAATAAGCAGCATCGCTATGCAGTTTTTGAATTAGGTGCCAATCATCCAGGAGAAATTGCGCATACTGTAGCAATTGTTCATCCTGATGTTACTTTAATTAATAATATCGCTCCAGCTCATGTTGAAGGGTTTGGTTCTATTGATGGGGTTGCTCGGGCTAAAGGAGAAATACACCAGGGATTATCTGCTTATGGCACCGTAGTTATCAATGAGGACGATGCTTATGCGCATTTTTGGGATCATCTGATAGCTGATAAAAAAACGATACGTTTTTCTGCTTCGAATCCCGCTGATGTCTCAGCTCAGGATGTGCGTCTGGATACTCATGGCCGAGGTCATTTTTCGTTAATACTACCTAATGCCCGAGCTGATATTGAGTTACAGGTCCCTGGTTTACATAATGTTCGCAATGCACTAGCTGCAGCGAGTTGTTGTTATGCTGTCGGTATTTCAATTCAGGACATTCAAAAAGGTTTGAATCATTTTGACGGCGTCAATGGGCGGATGACGGTATTAACCGGAAAAAATCAGTCAACGATTATTGATGATACTTATAATGCTAATCTGCGTTCAGTATTGACTGCTCTGGACGTTTTATCTCAGCGCCCCGGGAAAAAAATATTCGTCTTTGGCGATATGGGCGAGTTGGGTGAATGGGCTACACAACATCATGAAGAAGTAGGCTTGGCTGCAAAACAATTGGGGATAGATTTGTTCATGAGTTGCGGTAATTACAGTTTATTATCTTCGCAAGCATTTGGAGACTGTGGACAACATTTTTCAAACCAGGACGAATTAGTACAAAATGTAATCGAAAAGCTATCGGCTGATACAACCGTGTTAGTAAAAGGCTCTCGCTCTAGCGCCATGGAAAAAATTGTGCATAAACTGCTTAATTGATTTGAAGTGAATGTGGTATGCTTGTTCGCTTTTTTGCCCCGCCAGTACTCTTTCATCGGGGAAGGATGTATGTCGTATAGATTGTAACTGGATTTGAACAATTGAGTTATTAAAAAAACGTAGGGTTAGCTGGGCTAATACGAGTGTTTTTAATAACTCAATCGCAAAAATCTGAATGCAAGACAGGTTGGCAACACGATTTCTTTTGTGAAAGAGTACTAGGGGCGGGTACTCTCCAGAGTACAAGATCACCCCTAATTAACATGAGGAACAACTATGCTCTACTGGTTAACGCAGCTATTTCAGGGACAGTATCATGCGTTAAGAGTTTTTCAATACCTGACTTTCAGATCGATTTTAGCCTCTTTAACCGCCATGTTAGTTGGTCTTTTGTGCGGCCCATTAATGATTCGTTGGTTACGTGGTTTGCAAATTGGCCAAATGGTTAGAAACGACGGCCCACAATCGCACTTGTCCAAAGCTGGAACACCTACCATGGGTGGTGTTTTAATCCTGCTTGCCGTAACGGTAAGTTGCTTGCTTTGGTGTGACTTAAGGCAATCAAGCCTGTGGTTGGTGCTTTTGGTCACTTTAGGTAATGGCATGGTTGGCTGGGTTGATGACTACCGTAAGCTGGTATTAAAAAACAGTAGGGGCTTGTCTGGTCGCTGGAAGTATTTTTGGCAATCAGTGATTGCATTACTTGCCGTACTTTATTTATATATGAATGCCAATTTACCCGTGCATACTCAATTGATCTTGCCTTTTTTTAAAACGGTAACCTGGGATTTGGGTATTTTATTTCCAATTCTGGCTTATTTTGTTATTGTAGGTAGTAGTAATGCGGTTAATTTGACGGATGGCCTGGATGGCTTGGCAATTATGCCAATAGTTATGGTGGCGGGCGCCTTGGGTATTTTTGCCTATGCTTCCAGTAACGCGGTATATTCCACTTATTTAGCCATTCCCTTTGTACCTAATACCGGTGAGTTAACTATATTCTGTTCATCTATTGTTGGCGCTGGCTTAGGATTTTTGTGGTATAACAGCTATCCTGCCCAGGTTTTTATGGGGGATGTAGGTTCGCTGGCTTTAGGTGCCGCATTAGGTATTGTTGCTGTAGTAGTAAGACAGGAACTTGTGTTATTAATAATGGGTGGACTGTTTGTAATTGAAACGATTTCAGTGATCTTACAGGTAGGTTATTTTAAATTATCCCATGGTAAGCGTTTGTTCAGGATGGCTCCCTTACATCATCACTTTGAACTAAAAGGATGGTCTGAGCCTAAAGTTATCGTTCGATTCTGGATTATAACTGTTGTATTTGTGTTATGCGGTTTGGCTACATTAAAACTTCGATAGGCAAAAGGTGCATTCATGAATCATTTATTCTATTTAGTTGCAGGATTGGGGAAGACAGGACTGTCTATTGCTCGTTACTTGCATAGAAACAATAAAACTTTTGTTGTTTTTGATACGCGTAGTGACGCGCCAGGCTTGACTGAATTTAATGTCGAGTTTCCTGGCGTTACTGTTTATTTACAACATGTCCCTGAGGACGTGTTAGGTCAAGTGACGGATATTATTACCAGTCCGGGTTTGTCTCTTGATACTCCTTTTCTGAAACAGGCTATTGAGTCAGGTGTTGCTGTTTATGGGGATATTGAATGCCTGGCCAGAGAAATTAATGCGCCAATAGTCGCGATAACTGGCACCAATGGCAAGTCTACTGTAACTACATTAGTTGGGGAAATGGCCAAAGCGGCGGGCTTTAGTGTTGCTGTAGCGGGTAATATCGGTACTCCCGTTCTGGATATGCTTGATGATGAGCATCAATATGACCTGTGGGTATTAGAGTTATCAAGCTTTCAACTTGATTTAACTTATTCTTTGTCACCGGTAGCCTCTACCATTCTGAATGTGACGCCCGATCATTTGGACAGACACCATACTATTGAAGCGTACATTCAAGCGAAACAGCGTATTTATCATCAGTCTAAAGTTGCGTTATATAATCGAGAAGATGTTGCAACCATCCCTCATCAAACGATGAGTTCAGAGCAGCACACTGTTTCTTTTGGCAGTGATGCTCCTGATGCTGGAAATTGGGGATTGATTAATCAACAGGGGGTTATCTATCTGGCAAAAGGAGATGATTGCCTGATGCCTGTTGAATCGTTATTAATTAAAGGAGTGCATAATTGGTTAAATGCTCTTGCAGCCTGTGCTCTTGCTGAAACAGCAGGGATCGCCAGACAGCATATTATTGCGGTCTTACAAATTTTTTCAGGATTGCCTCACCGCTGTCAATGGGTTCGCTCTTTGGATGGTGTTGAATGGATAAATGATTCAAAAGGAACAAATGTTGGTGCAACAATCTCTGCGATTAATGGAATAGGGGGGGCTATGCAAGGAAAAATTGTTCTTATCGCGGGCGGCCAAGGTAAAGGAGCTGATTTTGATGAGCTGGCACAGCCAATTTCGGATTTTGTACGCTCTATCGTTCTCATTGGCGAAGATGCTGACAAAATGGAAGCGGCTTTAGCTGATGTAGTGCCTATAGTACGCGCCACTTCCTTGGATAATGCTGTTGTGTTAGCCAGGACGTGTGCAAAACCAGGAGATGTGGTGTTGCTCTCTCCTGCATGTGCCAGTCTGGATATGTTTCGCGATTTTAATCATAGAGGTGATGTATTCGCTTCTTCAGTTAATGGACTATAGACCCGATGCGCCCAAGACATTTAAATCAACGAGGTAAACCTGTCAGCAAACCGATTTCGCTCTATGATAAATGGTTGATAGGGGCTGTTTTGGGTTTATTGATTATTGGTTTGATGATGGTCGCGTCCAGTTCAGTGATGATTTCTACAAAATATTTTCATCAACCGTTCCACTTTTTGATTCGTCAGGCCTGTTATTTATTTTTTGGTTTGATGTTGGCTTTAGTGGTTGTTCGAACAGACAGTAGTGTCTGGGAACGAATCAGCATGCCGATGTTGATTATTTGTTTGATTATGTTGTTAATTGTATTAGTGCCGGGAATTGGGCGTTCTGTGAATGGTAGTCGGCGTTGGTTAGCATTCGGACCTATCGGTATTCAGGTGTCTGAAATGGCAAAACTGACAATGATTTTTTATCTGGCAGGATATCTGGTTCGACAACAACAGGCTGTTAGCGAAAGCATTCTG
>NZ_CALMPD010000018.1 GCF_937871865.1 uncultured Legionella sp. | reverse complement strand
TTCTCATTGGAGTAAAGCCGTTTTTGTCATGCTCGGGTTTTGTTATACCCAGGCGTCGGGTTATTTTGTGCCTGCTGTACTGGCTTCATTAGCATTTTGCCTGATAGCAAGTGCTGTATATATTTACAATGACATCCTGGACAAGCAAGAAGACAGCTTGCATCCTTATAAATGCCAGAGACCTATGGCCAGTGGCCAGGTTTCAATATCAGATGCGGTTTCCATGCTTGTTTTATTGTTGGTTACAGGCTTGGTTCTTGGATGGCTGATATCGAAGCAGTTATTGATTATTTTAATCATTTACTTATTAATCAATCTTGCTTACAACCATGTATTGAAATTAGTCCCTATTTTAGATGTTGCTTGTATTGCTATGGGGTTTTTGTTGCGTGTTCTGGCGGGAACTGTCGGTATTGGAATTAAACTTTCTGCTTGGTTGTTTATTGCAGCTACTTTGCTTAGCCTATTTATCGCGTTAAATAAACGTCAATTGGAAATGCATCTTGGATTAAAAAACTCAACCAGAAAGGTACTCAGGCAATATAGTCCTCATTTACTCCGCCAATTGATCATGGGCACCGGTATCGCTTGTTTTGTTACTTATTTATTTTATATTGTCTATGCCAGAGGCGAGTCGTTTTACTTTGTATTAACCTTACCTTTTGCTGCGATTGCTTTATGGCGATTTGCCTGGCTTGCCACTCAGGATGTTGATAATGATGATCCTGTTAATGTATTTATCGGTGATCGCTTGTCCAGACTCAATCTGTATTGCTTTATTATCCTTACCTTTATGGCCTTGACTTCATGAGACAAGGGTTTCGTTGGTACGACTGCCTTATCATTATATTGTTTTTTTATTTGCTCGTATTACAGATTCAGGCTATTTGGCCATTTACTATAGATGATATGTACATCTCCTTGCGTTATGCTCGAAATTGGGCCGCAGGAGATGGACTACTGTGGAATCTCGACTCACCACCAGTTGAAGGCTATTCCAATTTCAGTTTTGTAGCTTTGGGGGCATTGTCCTTATTATTAAATAGTAATCCTGTTTTTATTTTTAAAGCAGCAGGTTTTATTGGCTTGTTGTGTACCTGTTATTTTCTTTATTGTTTAAGTAGGTTTTGGTTTGCCAAACGAGAAGCACTTATTCCCTGTATTATTTTATTGCTATATAAAGGACAGATAATATGGGCCGTGAGCGGGCTTGAGACTACTGTGTATCAGGCGCTCATTTGTGGCTCTGTATATTATATTTTCCGTGGTCTTGGTTACGTACTGTATCCTGGCATGCGAGGAAGCATTCAAAAGGGCAGTTTTATTTTTGCAGGACTTTTGCTTTCCCTGGCTGGATTGACCAGGCCTGAAGCTCCTGCATTCATGATGCTTTTTTTTATATTGATCTGTTGGGACAGGCCCGCTGCACAGGCAAAGCAACATTGGAGTGGGATTGTCTGTTTTGTTGCTACTCTTTTAATTTTTTATTTGCCTTATTTTCTCTGGCGTTTGCATTATTATGGCTTTTTATTTCCTAATTCTGTTTATTGTAAAGCGTTTAGTGAGTCTTTTACTTATGAGCTGGATTTAAATTATCTCCGGCTTGTTTGGCCTTTTGCGTTATTCGCTATTCTTGCCTGTATTAAAGCACAAGACAAACGCCATTATTTTTTATGGCTACCAAGTGTTATTTACCTGCTTTTGTTACGGGATGCAGATCCTGTTGTGGCATTTGATAATCGCCTTTTTCTACCAGCATTCGTGTTATTGATACCTCTTGCATTTAAGGGGCTGGCTGAAATTATATTTATTTTTAGCACCAAAAGAACGGAATATGAGCTTTTTGCTTTATATTTTGTTTTATTTGTGTTGCTCGGACTTTTTATGCCAAGTATGACCTTATCTCAATATCGTCATTTTAGTGAAAATCCGGTGTGTGGTGAACAATTACGATTTTCGGTGCTGAGCTGGTTGAATGAGCATAGTCAGCCGGGAAATAAAGTGGTACTGGCAGATGCTGGCATGATTCCTTACTTCAGCCAATTACATTTTATTGATTCTTATTGTTTAAATAATTTAGCTATGTCGCACTATCCGGATAAGTCACGATACGAAGAATTTTGTCATCGAATTTTAAATGAAAAACCGAATATTATTATTCTTACCTCATTATTAAAAGAAGGAAAGGTTATCTACACTCCAGGGGATGCCTGTTTAAAAATACTGCTCAGCAATCAAAGTGGTTACAAATTATCCAAAACACTTTCTGCAGTAAGTCCAGAGTCTGAATACCGTTATGAAATGTTTACGGATTTTTAATGCTATGAAGCATAACATGGTGTAACATCCATTCATTAGAATGGATTTAACTGTGTATTTTATGATGCAAAAAATTATATTACTAATAAGAAAATTTCTGACAAAACTTCCGGTTATCCTTTTTGACATAACTGCAATACCTGTTGCCTGGTATGCTGCGTATTGGTTGCGTTATAATATGCATCCTTATCCTGGGATGCTTACCTCTACCCACTCTTTTATTGCTTTGGCCTTGTTATCTGTTGTACAGATTGGCTGTTATTATTATTTTAAAATCTATAGGGGCTTATGGCGTTTTTCATCATTAAATGACGTGATTCGTATTTTGAAGGCTACAGTTTCTGCTATGGTATTGGTTATCCCCGTTTTTTATGCCACATCAATACTACAACATCTGTCTCGCTCCATTTTCCCTCTTTATTGCATCATTTTAGCATCCATACTGTGTGGCGGTAGATTATTAGTGCGGTTGCAGTGGGATAATAAAGGCAAAAAGAACGATAAAGTTGCTGAAATTAAAAGAGTTCTTATCGTTGGAGCGGGGCAGGCGGGTGAAGGTTTGGTTCGTGATTTGAAGCGCAGCAATTATTACCAGCCGGTTGGTTTTGTTGATGACAACATCAGTAAGCGTGGTTTGGAGGTTCACGGGGTCCGAGTTCTGGGAACTACTCGCCAGATTGATGCCTTGGTGGTTCAGTTATCAGTCGATCTTATTTTTATCGCTCTTCCTTCGGCTCGTTCAGCTACCATGCGCCGGATTGTTACTCTTTGTGAGAGTTGTAATGTACCTTTTAGCACATTACCTAGTATTTCTGCATTGGCTAGTGGAAGAGTAGAGGTTAATTCACTAAGACCGGTTAATATTGAAGATCTGTTGGGACGTGATCAGGTGCGTCTTGAGTGGGAGAAAATCGCTACAACAATATCAGGCAAGCGCGTTTTAATCACAGGTGGTGGTGGTTCTATTGGTTCTGAACTGTGTCGCCAGGTAATGGCACTAAAACCTGATAGTCTGGCTATAGTTGAGAATTCAGAGTTTAATCTTTATCAAATAGAGCAAGAGCTCAAACTTAATTTCCCTGATATTCCTATTGATTTAGGATTAGTAAGCGTTACTGATGAAGTTGCAATCGAGAATATGTTCCAACGTTTTCAACCTGAAATTGTGTTCCATGCTGCCGCTTATAAACATGTGCCCATGTTACAGAACCAGATTCGAGTGGCAGTATTTAATAATGTTTTAGGAACACAAATTGTAGCCAAAGCAAGTGTTGCGGCACATGTTGAAAAATTTATATTAATTTCTACAGATAAGGCGGTTAATCCAACAAACATCATGGGTACGACCAAACGTGTTGCCGAGATATATTGCCAAAACCTTAATAATAGGGTTGATACACAGTTTATTACGGTTAGATTTGGTAATGTGCTTGGCTCAGCAGGTTCTGTTGTCCCCTTATTTCAACGACAATTACAGGCGGGTGGCCCTTTAACTGTGACCCACCCTGAAATGCAGCGTTATTTCATGACCATTCCTGAAGCGTGTCAATTAATTTTACAAGCAATGGTTAATGGGCATGGGGGCGAGATTTTTGTTCTTGATATGGGAGAACCTGTAAAAATAAGCTATCTGGCGGAACAAATGATTCGTCTTGCAGGAAAGGAACCGGGTAAGGATATTCTTATTGAATACACTGGTTTACGGCCAGGTGAAAAAATGTATGAAGAGTTATTTCACGAAACAGAACAATTAGCATCGACTGAGCATGAGAAATTATTTAAAGCACGATTCCGTGAATTGGAATGGCGTGAGCTAACTCAAACAATGCGTATGCTGAATACAGCCTGTTTTGAGCATCAGAATGATGAGCTATTGGTCTTGCTTAAAAGTTTAGTTCCAGAGTTTCAATTAGAAAGCCTGGTTGTTGTTTCAAATTAAGAATGAAATGATAATAGAATAGGATTTGGTTCACGAAACCTAGTAATTCATTGCAGTTATGCTACATAATGACCTATAAGAATTATACCTTTTCAGGGATGAAAACAATTTATGCTCTCAACACGCATTTTCGTTTACGCTGTATTTTGTACAGGGCTTATATTAACTGGTTGTAAAGACAATAAATCAACTCAGAATACTCCTCGTCCTGTTCCGGTGCTTAAAGTTAAAAGTACTAATATCCCTTTAAAGAAAAGCTATATAGGCATCACTCAATCGATTGCTGAAGTCAGTATCCGAGCCAGGGTTGAAGGCTTTTTAATCGAAAAAAATTTTATAGAGGGTAAACCTGTAAAAAAAGAACAGTTGATTTATGTTATCGATCCTAAACCATTCCAGGCACAATTAGATTTAGCGAAAGGGCAACTTGCTAAAAGTATTGCAAATATGGAATACCAAAAAGTTCAATATCTTCGCTTGAAAGAGTTGGTAAAAAAAGGGGATGTTTCCAAGACCCAGTTTGATGAAACAGCAGCACAATATGGTCAGGCCGAGGCCGAGGTCCAGGTTCAGAAAGCAAATGTAGAAACTGCAGAAATCAACTTAAGTTATTGTTCTATGATATCGCCCTTTGATGGAATTATAGGAAAGAAATACGTTGATGTGGGGAATCTCGTAGGCTCCGGAGAAAGTACCCTTTTAGCAAATGTTGTTCAATTAAATCCAATTTATGTTTTGTTCAGTCCAAGTGTTGAAGATTACGGGCATTTCTTAAAATATCGAAAAAATATGCCATTTAATGTTGTGGCTGTATTGCCTCATGATGATAAATTAAGTTTTAAAGGTAAAGTTGACTTGGTAAATAATCAGGCTGATACCCCTACCTCAACAATATTGATGCGTGCGCAGGTTGATAATCCGGAACAGCTATTACTACCAGGCATTTATGTGAATGTAACGCTGGAACTCACCAATGCTGATCCCAGTATTCTAATTCCTGCTTCTGCAGTAATTGAGGCTCAGGGGCAACGGACGGTATTTTTGGTGAATGCCAAAAATCAGGTTGAAGTCAGTAAAATCGAAACTTCAGGCAGTTACAATCAACAATACATAGTGACTTCAGGAGTTAAAGAAGGAGATTTGCTTATTCTTAATGGATTACAAAAGTTAATTCCGGGTGAATCAGTCGTACCACAAATACAAGATACTAAAGGCAAAAAAAATGGTTAAGTTTTTTATTTATAGGCCTATTTTTGCTATGGTTATTGCCATAATGATGGTTATTATTGGTGGAATATGTATTTTCATTCTTCCTGTCGCTCAATATCCATCAATAGTTCCGCCTGAAGTGCAGGTTTCTTCTCAATATATTGGTGCAAGTTCTCAAGTTGTGTCGGATACAGTGACAACACCTCTCGAACGTAACATTAATGGTGTTGAAGGCATGATTTATATGTCTTCCAACAGTACTAATAATGGTAACTCGATTATCAGCATTACTTTTGATGTTGGTTATGATGTTGATATTGGCGCCGTTGATGTGCTTAATAACTCAAATACAGCTAACCCATTATTACCTCCTGATGTAATCCAGGCAGGTATTACTATCCAAAAAGTATCAAGTGACATGGTTTTGGTGGTTAATTTAATATCTCCTGACGGTACGCTTGATGATGTCTTCCTTGGAAACTATGCCGATATACATATTACTCCGGCTATAGAAAGAATTCCTGGAGTAGGTAACGTCAATAACTTTGGATTATTGCAATATTCTATTCGAATTTGGCTAAATCCAGATAAATTAGTCAGTATGGAAATATCTCCACAGCAAGTGATCGATGCGGTCAGCGAACAGAACCAGCAAGCAGCTGTAGGAGTTATTGGCCAACCCCCTGTCCCACAAACAATTCCTTTTCAATATCAAATCACGACTCTGGGGCAATTAAGCGATGTAGAGCAGTTTGAAAATATTATTGTTAAAACTAAGGATAATGGACAAATTGTTCGGATAAAAGATCTCGGGCGGGTGGAGATGGGAGCAGAAACATACATCACTACCTCCCAACTCAATGGTAAACCAAACGCGAGTATTGGGATTTATCAGCTACCTGGTGCTAACGCCCTTCAGTTGGCTACTGGTATTAGAGCCCTAATGGAAAAAATGAAAAAACAATTTCCCAAGGGGATGGATTACACCATTGTATACGACACAACCAAATTCGTTAAAGAATCACTAAAAGAAGTAGTTATCACTTTATTTGAAGCTATAGGCCTGGTTTTTATTGTAGTGTTTTTATTTTTACAAAACTGGAGAACAACACTTATTCCTTGTATCGCAATTCCAGTTTCATTAATCGGTACTTTTGCTTTATTCAGTGCGTTTGGCTTTTCTATAAATACCCTCAGTCTTCTGGGCTTGGTATTGGCCATCGGATTGGTTGTTGATGATGCGATTGTGGTGGTAGAAAACGTTGAGAAAAAACTTGAGGAGCATGTAACCGATATTAAAGAGGCTACTTTATTGGCTACTAAAGAAGTACAGGGGCCAATCGTTGCAACCACCTTAATTCTATTGGCTGTGTTTGTTCCTGTTGCTTTTATCCCAGGTATGACAGGTAGTTTATACAATCAATTTGCTCTTGCTATTGCTTTTTCAGTGGCGCTTTCCGGGATTAATTCATTAACACTTAGCCCTGCGCTGTGTGGTATTTTATTAAAACCAAAAGTAAAAAATAATTTCATTGTTTTTCGCTGGTTTGAACGAGGTTATGAAGTTGTTTTAAATAAATATAAATATTTAGTGGATCTGTGTTTGGATCATAAAAAAATTGTTCTAATTATTTTTGTTTTGTTAGGAGTGGCGACTGCATTTGTATTCAGAACATTACCCACCGGATTTTTACCCGAAGAGGATCAGGGGTATTTTATTACGGTGGTAAAGGGGCCCGATGCATCCTCCCTTTATCGAACAGAAGAAACTGTCAAAAAAGCATTAAGCATACTATCGGCTACAGAAGGCGTGGCAAACATTATCAGTATTAATGGGTTCAATATTATCGATTCAATCAATCAGCCTGATACGGCAGTGATGTTCGTTATATTAAATCCATGGTCGCAACGGACAACTCCGGAATTAAGTGCTGCTGGAATTATGAAAACAGTACAAGCTCAATTTAATAACATTGATGACGCTCGAATTAGTGTTGTAAATGCACCATCAATCCCTGGTTTGGGATCTGTTGGTGGCTTTCAGCTCGAAATAGAAGACGTTAATAATATGGGGGTCGATCAACTAGCTGCAGTGGTGAATCAGTTTGTTGCTGAGGCTAACAAACGTCCTGAAATCCAGGGGCTGTTTTCTGATTTGTCAGTACAAGTACCCCAACTTTACTTGAATATAGACAGAACCAAGGCTAAAGCGTTAAAAGTATCAATTACTGAATTGTTGGCTACCTTGCAAACTTATTTAGGTTCTTATTATGTGAATAATTTCACCAAGTATGGCCAAACCTATAGAGTTATGGTGCAGGCTGAAGGTAATTCGAGGGCAGAAGTTGCAGACATCAGTAAACTGTACGTTAAGAGTGAAACTGGTGCGATGGTGCCGTTAAGTAGCCTGTTAAAAGTTGAATACACTCATGGGGCATATAATATCCCTCATTACAATTTATATACTGCAGCCAACTTAAACGGTGCTCCTGCAGTAGGCTATAGTTCAGGGCAAGCATTGGCTGCAATTGAAGATCTGGTGGCGAAAAAATTACCCGAAGGTTATGAAATGGAATGGACGGGTATCACCTTCCAACAGCTTAAAGCAGGCGATATGGCTTCCTTAATTTTTATGTTGTGCCTTGTTTTCGTATTTTTGTTTCTCGCTGCGTTATATGAAAGCTGGTCTATGCCGTTTATGATTTTATTGGTAGTCCCTTTAGCGCTGTTAGGTGCGGGCCTTGCTCTTTTATTACGAAATCTGGCTCTGGATGTTTATGCGCAAATTGGATTGATTTTACTTATTGGCCTTGCTGCAAAGAACGCTATTTTAATTGTCGAGTTTGCCAAAGAAAAACGACATACAGGAGCATCTATAATTGAATCAGCCAAAGAAGCTGCTGCATTGCGCTTGAGGCCCATATTAATGACTGCACTGGCATTTATTTTTGGTGTGCTTCCCCTAGCTACGGCATCAGGTGCCGGAGCCGCCAGCCGACACTCGATAGGTACAACAGTAATGGGCGGTATGATCGTCGCAACAGTACTTAGCTTGTTGGTTGTACCCGTGTTCTATGTCGTTATTGAAACGTTACGAGAAAGGAAAAAGAAAGAATAGAGCCTATTCTTTCTAATCTATGTTATGTGTCTGTTTATTCTTATTTTTCTCTAAAAAGTTCCAAGACAAATTTTTTTAATTATGGTAACTTGTTCTTTTTTTGATAGGAATGAATCATGTTGGCAACTTATGATGACTTTGAAAAAATTGAACTTCGCTCGGGTACCGTAGTAAAAGTTGAAGAGTTTTTACGAGCGAAAAAACCTGCTTATAAAGTGTGGGTAGATTTTGGTAAAGACTTGGGAATTTTGCAGACATCAGCACAGGTTACAGTACATTATACTCCGGAAACTTTGTTGGGGCGCTCTGTTGTTGGTTGTGTTAATCTGGGTGAGAAAAACATAGCTGGATTTATTTCGCAATTTTTATTGGTTGGGTTTTCTGATGAGCATGGAGCAATATGCCTTATCACTACTGATCCTAAAGTGCCGAATGGACAGAAGCTGCATTAGGACTAGTGTATAACCTGTATCTTTTTCTTTAATGCTGTTGCATTCAATGAGTTGCCCATGAAGCCAAAGATCAGTGCACAGAATCTGGCATCGAGCCCCTTGCTAACACGTTAAGAAAAATACGTCCTCCAGTGATAGCGAAGGATCTGGATCCCCTTCGCTGCTAGCACCCTCAGGATGACGGCCAAAATGGCCGGAAAAAACAGCAGGGGCCATAAATATTTTCGGCGCCTACATCGTATGTCCTATAGCTTTAAGGATTAGCAACCCTGTTACTATTAGAGTCTGCATGCAACTCCAAGTGCTCCAAAGTACTCGTTAGAGTTGCTTTCAGCGAATTTACTGCATCAGCTACATCATTTACGGCAGTTCTGGGCGCTTTGAAAAACTGAGGCGTTGTACCAAAACTTAATAAGTATATTCCCCAGTTCGCAATCGCTTTTAAGACATCTGCTACGACAGTTAACCCCGAGCGATTTCCATCCAGTTTTTGGGCTGCTGATTTCCCTGCATCAGAACACTCTTTGAAAAATTCATTAAAATCGTTTGCGGAAATAAGTTCCAATTGTTTTGTTATTAATTGATTATCCTGGAAATGAGTTTCTTTTGCTTGTTGAATTGCTGTATAGAATTCAACAACGATTTCATTCACGCCACTATTGTCTGTTGGATCAAGGGTATTGAGCGCTTCTTCAATGGCGTTGAACGTTGGAAAACCAAAACCTAAGGCATCCAGTTTTTCCTTACGTAGCGGAATTGCAGATAAAACAGCTTCGGTTTGTTGATTGATAAATTGATTTAATTGGTTCAGATTCATGTTCGAATTAATTGCACCAGGATTGTTTAGTTGTGCCTTTAATTGATTTAAAGTCTGAGTAATTGCATGGGCATCTAATACGTTAGCCAATTCAATTTTGCTGCGGACAACATGCGATATTAGTTGATATAAAAATTCCGAGTTTAGGATTTCGGTTCTATTAGTGTGGGCGAAAGAGTCAAGTTTTTCATTAATAATAGTACTGAGTGCTGGAATGGCTTTGCCTATTAATGCAAGATCGCAAAGCAGAGTAGTCAGTTGATGGGGATTATGAATTGAAAATGCTACAACTTTTGCAAATAGTGCTTCAACTTCATCTGGAGCAAGTTTTTGATTATCTAACTCAACCTGAGTCAAGACATGTAACTTAGCCTCATCGTTCATGAGTTCATCAACACTACTGAATAATTGTTTATCTACAATACCGCGAATTTTTAGATTGACTAATTTATTTTGTAACGTTTTGCTGCTTATCGTCTTGCTTGCTAATTGCACTACTTCATTTATAATCAACTGCAGTTTTTCTTCGGTTAAAACATCTGCAAAAGAATAATCGGCCGATTGATTATTTAGAAACGCTTTAAATGCAGCTAGTTGTGTTTCAAAACTACGATAACCCAGATCTTTCATATTGAAGGCGAATTGAAACAGTTTTATGGCTTCGGCATCTTTTTGTACTATGCCATGTTCCGATAAATGTAATTGCAATTTGGCTAAAGCCGCCTCAAGGAGATATTGGGTGGGAGCGGGCATTTTACCTGCTGTATTAGATAACTGTTCTAGCTCATTTAACCGGAAATGATAAAAGCTGGACCAAAGATTATTTTGGTTTTTCATGTCTGCATACATGGATTCAACTCGTTCTTTTTTCATGGTATAAGGAGTGAATGTGATTAGCCGGTCAAGTTCTTGTAATACTAATGATTTTTTACTTAAGGTGTCAAAATCAGGGCATTGTCCCGTAGCGCTGGCATGCAATAGACTTTGAAAATCGTTTGCTTCCTTTATCAATCGTACTTCCTCTTTAAAATCAGCTCTTATAACGTCGCATTGATTATGAGGATCTATCCTTTCCAATAGGTTAACTATATAACTCATTTTTCCAACGACTTGACTGTGATATAGCTCGTCAGGAAGATTCTTCATAAGACACCTATAATTTTAATGCTCAAAATAATTTGGTCAAACAATATCAATCATGGTTTAAAATTACAATTTAACTGTTAATTTTCTGTTTTTTTTTGTTTCATATTTGTTAATTGATGTTAAAGTTTTATCCAAATTAAAGTTATATTTGAAAACTGAAAAATAGACTTTGCGCTATATTTGATCTCGCGATTTTCGCTAAAATGCATATAGAGTGACTGTTAAGCTTTAAATTTCATTATCTAAAATTGAGTTGGGTATGCTATACCATTTAAAAAAGAATGATAAATCGGAGAGGTAGAATGCTTTTTTCAGTGGTTATTACATATCCTCCCACTAAACCAGATAATCTGGTTAGTCGGAGGTAATTATCTTAAAAGTTTAAGCTGAATGTTTTATTGCGGAGGAAACAGATCTTGAAACTTAACCCTGCTTTTCACATGTAAGGCTTTGCGTCTGTCTTTGGATAGATCAAATAATTTATAAATAACAATGGGGATCACAAAACTTGCTACTCCAATTCCAAATGATAATTTGTACATTGGATCTTTATTCAATACCAGAAAGAATAAGGCAAAAATCATCAGCACTATAGCCGCTATACCTGTATAGGGCGAATAGGGCGTAACATAACGAAGATCCTTGATGGAATATCCCGCCTGATACAAACGGCTTCTGAAACTGATTTGGGACAGACATAAGGATATCCATGCTAATGTTCCTGTAAAACCGGATACTAGCAATAAAGCAATGTAGAGTTTGGTTTGACCAAAAAAGTAACCAACACCCAATAAACACCAAACTCCTGTCAAAGTAGCAATTACTGCATTCTGAGGAATAGCATTTTTATTAAATTTCGCGAATGCATGAGGGGCCATTCCGTCTCGAGCAAGAGCATTTAGTGAACGAACTGTTCCATAAAAACCTGAATTAGCACAGGAGAGAGTTGCTGTTACAGTTACAAAGCTGGTTACAGCACCAGCCCATTGCAATCCATATAAATTAAGTGCATCAGCAAATACGGAGTTTGATAAACCAGCCTTTTGCCATGGGAAAATTAAAACCAGGAAGAATACTGGAATGATGTATATAAACAGAATTCGTAATGTAACATTTCGAATCGCGTGGGGTATCATACGAGCTGGATTTTCAGACTCACCCGCAGCAAGGCCAATAATTTCTGAACCTTGATAGTTAACCAGAAGTAAAACCATGGCGGTTAATAAGGACATGGCGCCATTTGGAAGTAAGCCACCATCACCTAAAAGGTACTTAAACCCAATAATTCCAGCAGGTTCGGAACCATGTATAATGCCGAAAAATATTAATATTGCTAAAACTACAAACGCCATCAAGGCGATAATTTTAACTAAAGCCAGCCAAAATTCGATTTCCCCAAATGTATCGACTTTGGATAGATTTATGTACGTAATAAGTAAACCGAAACAAATGGCCCAAATATACCCATTGATACCAGTAAACATTTCCATAATTATCCCGCCAGCGACACATTCAGCAGGAATATAAGCAATCCAGCTAATCCAATAGGACCAGCCTACTCCACAGGCAACAGCGGGAGATACGAAATCAGAAGTATAAGTTACAAAGGAACCTGATATGGGAATCGCTACAGCGAGTTCTCCCATACACAACATGGTCAAATAGATAATCAAACCACCCAGTATGTAAGCAATAAATACTGCTGGACCAACAAGATTAATAACCTCGCCAGTTCCAAGAAAATACCCGGATCCAACGATCCCCCCTAAAGCAATTAGCTGAACATGACGGTCTTTTAACCCACGGCGATAGCCACTGTCTTTAATGGGTTTTGCTAAGGTTGATGTTTTCACAGGCTGTTTATTTCTCACATAGTTATTTAAGGTTTAAACTCTAATATTATATTTAACTGAAAAATTATAAAACCATTCTCAATCAAAATATACAAATTAGATTCCAGGTTATTAATTAATTTCGTTTAAATCATTGTTATGTTTTAGGATGCAATTTGGGGCGTTTATAGCATAATTTTTGAGCTTTTAAAAGAAAGTTTTTTAATGATTGTGGCAGATAGAAAAATCAATTTTAACCCTTACCTGATTCGGTATTAGACACTGCATTTAGCACTCTGATTTCTATCAAAAAATCCATAAAAAATTGAATTAACAAATCTCAGTTTTGTCTTGTTTTTAAAGCATATTTGACTCACGACTTAGTCCGGTAAGATTCATTACACTTCAGTATATAAGGATGGATGATGTATGGCTTATTTTCTTATTTAGCCTTTTATACCTTCCTTCCTCTTTTTCAGCTGACAAATCAGAATGCCTTAATCACCATTGCCTCGCTGTAATAATGCCAGCTTCTCACTAAACCAAATCATCAACTTCTACCATTTATGGAAACACGAACAGAACCAGAGGAGTAGTATTGCAACATCACCCAAGTTAAGTATACTTTTTATATGCCGCTGTAGCTCAGTTGGTAGAGCAGTTGATTCGTAATCAAAAGGTCGTGTGTTCGATTCACATCAGCGGCATAGTAAAATCAATAAGTTACTAAATTTTTTTCAGAGGGTGTGTTTTTGTGTCGCACATGTGTCGCAGTAACAAGGGATAAGTTAAAGTGTTATAAGGATATAGTATGAATCCGAATGATAAAATTCGAAACCAAATTTTGCAGTGGTTTTATGATAGAAATGCTTCTGCTAAAAGTCGACGAGGTAAAAATGGTTCTGAAGCTAAAATTAGTGAAATTAAAAAAGGACTAAAGGATTGCTTTGGTCTTTCTCCAAAAGAGGTTATTGCAAATCTGACCTATTTAATAGATAAAGGATGGATTAATGAGTCAGAAATAACTAAAACAGTTAAAACAAAAGAAGGAAATACTATTCCTTCAAGTTTAACTTGGTATGTGATATCTTCGGCTGGAATAGATAAATTAGAAGCTCCTTCTGCTTATCGTGAAAATATCAGATATCCGGGAATAAATATTGGTGGTGAAGGCAGCATTATCACCATTGGTAATGGTAATATTGTGAATGTAAATTATAAGCCTCTTCACGATGAGTTAGAAACATTAAAGCAAACTATCGCTAATAGTAATTTGGATGATAACCAAAAGCTTGAAGTTTCAGTGGATATAGAAACTTTAAAAGACCAATTAGCAAAAAATAGCCCTGATAAAACTATTGTAGGATACATTTGGTCTAAAATTGAAAAAGTTGCTGCAATCTCAGGGTTTCATGATGCTATAGCGAAAATTGCCCCTTTGGTTTCAGGTTTAATCCAATAAAAAATATTATTTGCACCATCAAGTTTTTTTTGTTACAGTAGCAGGGTGTAATCCATAATATAAGGAGTAACTGTTATGCTTACATTTTTTGCTTTTCGTCTACATATACTGACCATATAAGTAGCAAGCTTAAAATAGCTAATAATTCTAAAGTTACGTGTTGCTTTTGCTGTAATAATTAGCTGTTTTGAGATTAATACCTAAAATTTGTATGTACTGTATAAATTGGTCATTTAGTTCAGGTTCTTAAACTTAAATACGGATATATAAATTTGAAGGGCGAAAAGTTACTCCATACAAACCATATTACTATTCAATCTGCTAGAATTACTTTTATATCTGTTTTTTCTAATCCTAGATAATCGGCCAAACGCACAATTATGTCCCTTTTTTTATTAACATTTAAGTTTGTTTCATAGAAATATCGTGTTCCTTCTATTGTAGATGAGCGCCTAAAGCCATTATCTTCGGCTTTGATATATTTGGACAAGTATGAGTCTGATACTATAAAATCGTAGAGTTGATCTTCAAGTAGAAAAAATTTACTTAAAATAATTTCCATAGCTAAAGTCCATTTATTGCAATTATAAGAGTCTCCCAAAATAATAATATCTTTTATTTTCGAGTTACTAAAATCGTTATCTTCCATCAAATATAATTCTTTTTCTTTAGTATCAGGTTTGAATAATGATTCTGGAATTGGCCACAATTCATCGATTTGATTTACCCACCAATCGCTTCTTATTTCCAGGGATTCTCTGTTCCAATTCTCCATACTTTTTATAAATTTATTTATTGCTAGAGGACTTTCATTAAATCCATTTGCCATAGATTTTTTTGCTTGAAAACCAGAGTTTGAATATTTTGAATTATACCCTGTAAGAGTTAGATTAGGTAAAGTATGTAGGTACTTTCTATAATCATCTTCATAGTCTTCACCCAATGATTCTTTCCATGAGTTATTGAGTGATTTTGGCATGATATGCTCTATTGTTAACTCGATCTCGCCACTTGAAATTTGTCTTAATAAGTTTGATTCTTTGGATCTATCATCAATTGAACTTAATATAAAATAAATATAGTTATTGCGTTGAGTATAAATAGGATTATTTTCAACAGCATATTTTATCTCTGTTGTTTTAGGCATCCTAAGTCCGCCCCACTTATTAGTTATTATGTATACCAATATGTCGGAATATTTTTGATCTGGATATTGTTGTAATGAATTTTTTATTTCCTTGTGTAGCCCGGAGAAAAGCTTATTTAACCCAGTTGTCGGTATGTTACAGATAATTCTTCGAGCTAAATAACTTTCAATTATTCTAAATATTTTGATAATTTCCTTATCATCAATAGCTCCTTGCTTATATTGTTCTAGTACCTGCATTAAATAAGGAAATGGTGTTTCAATACTTAAATAATTTAATCTAAACCCGGAATCCTTAATTGAAGTGGAATAATTATCAACATCTTTATTAAATTTAAGAAAAATATAATGCTCTAAAAAAGAAACAACTTCATCGTAAAATGATTTGAGGTAATCGATTTCATCTTTTTTATCTTTCTTGCTCGATAAGAATAAATTTTTAAATTCAGGATAGACCTCTTCAATCTTTATATCCTTGCATAGTTTACTTATAAGAAAATATTTGAAAAAGTCAGATATATAATCTTTATTTGCTTTCGTTAATTCTTGTTCAATTTTCTTCCAGCAATCTCTTAAAACAAAATTACGAGATTTTTCGTTGTTAAGCATTAATGCAAAATTTCTGATTTTATCTCCATCAGTTAACGGTTTTCCTGTTGAATTAATGCTCTCAAAAATTTTTTGTGGATTATCGTCTGAAGAATCAAGAGCAATTGTAACAATTTCAAATTTAGATAAAGCATTTATATATTTATGTAAGTTATCTTTTTCTTTAAAATATGCATAAAAATGTTCATATGCCTGATACAATTTACTTCCTTTTTGATCATTCACTAATTTTTTTTTCTCAAATATTAGTTCAAAAATTTCATTATCTGTTGTGACAGTCCGCAGTTTAATTCTGTTTTGTTCTTCACTGTAAGGTTGGCTGTTATAAAGATATTGTTCTCTGATAGCTTCAGCAGGTATATTGGATAAAGAAGAGTTACTTTCTATTATGTGATATAAGGCTGTAAGCATAAGAAGTACAGTTGTAGCTCTTTGTTGTCCATCAATAATTGTTTTATTATGACCATCATTTATATAAACTATGCTGCCGAAGAAGTGATTTATGTCTTTCTCCATTACATATTTAAGATCCTCTATAAACGATGCGATATTAGCTTTGTCCCAAGAATATGGTCTCTGGAAATCTGGAATTATTAGGTATTTACCAGGGGTATAAATAAATGTTTCTATATTGTCGTGTGAAACTTTCATTTTGCTGACATCCATGTATTTTAAATACATTATAGCAAATTATTAATGTATTATTTGTCTGAATAAGCGAGCTTTCGGCTTTAAGCTATCGTCATTAATTAATTTAAAAGGTAAACAATTACCTAAAAAATGGGGCAATTGGGACATGGGGACAACCTTATAAACATTAGATTCTATGTGTCCCAATGTAAAAAGTTCACTTGGGACAAATGGGACAAATCTTGCCAGCAAATTTTTTTTAGTAACAATCAATATCATTTAATAACAATCAGATCACCAGGCTTTAAAAGGCTTGACGGCCTTTTAAATTCCAAGCAATACTTATCGCGAGCAGTAAACTTTTGCGGATCTACGGTTCCATAAAAGTCACGGAAAATGAAATATCACGACTATTATCCGGCCGGACAGTCAACTGATATTCATCGAGCAGGACGCATACCGTCGGCATTAAGCTGAATGAATAATCATTTGATGAGGTTCCATATGAATAAAAAATTATCTCGTTTACAACTATTAAACGAATTTGAATCCGCACCAATTTCTGCGTTGTTTAATCAACACACTTTGGCGGCTGTTTTAGATTGTTCCACCCAACTTTTGGAACGCAATCGTTGGGAAGGAAAGGGTGTTCCCTACCTTAAAATAGGCCGTAAGGTTTTGTATCGAAAAAGTGACGTGTTGTCTTTTCTCCAACAACAGAAAATCTATCGCTCTACTGGTGACCGAGGTGAACTGCTTTCACTGGTCAATGAATAAATCCCATAGAAGAAATAGATTGTTCACGGATGGATAGGGTTTCTATCTTCCTTGGACGTTGTCGGAGAAACAGTGATGTTGCAAAATCAAATTATTACCTTAAAAAACAAGAACGGTCATAGTCCTATAATCTGTGAATATGCTGGAGGTTGTTTTAAATTAAATGAACAGGGCGTGTCTTTCCTTGGAAAAGATAAAGACGGTAATCCAATGGCGCCAAAGTGGATTTGTTCTCCTTTGTATGTGGTGGCTAAAACTCGTGATGCTAAAAGTGGGGAGTGGGGTCGATTACTCGAATGGCAAGATGATGATGGAGTCATACATCATTGGGCAATGCCATTAGCCTTGTTACAAGGAGATGCATCAGAAGTAAGACGAGAATTGGCTAGCCTTGGTTTAACCATTTCACCTCATAGAGTTGCTCGGGACTTACTGGCTACTTATTTGCAGGTGTTTCCTGTTGAAGACCGTGCACGTTGTGTTGAGAAACTGGGGTGGCATGAAAATCTCTTTATCACTCCTTCACAAATCTTTGGACATTCCTCTGAAAAAATTGTTTTTCAAAATAGCCATGCGATTGAATCTGCTATGTCTGTTTCCGGTACTGTAGATGATTGGAGAGACTCAATAGGCCGTCTTGCCTCTGGCAATTCGCGGTTAATATTTGCCATCTCTACTGCATTTGCTCCTGCTTTGGCAAAGATTGCTGGTGAAGATTCAGGCGGATTTCATTTTAGAGGTGCATCTTCTAGTGGTAAAAGTACCGCTTTAAAAGTAGCGGCTTCGGTTTGGGGTAATCCGCAGACATATTGCCGATTATGGCGTAGTACGACTAATGGACTTGAAGGACTGGCAGCTTTGCATAACGATGGCTTATTAATTCTGGATGAATTAAGTCAGCTAGATCCCAAAGAAGCAGGGGAGGCGGCTTACTTGCTAGCCAATGGTCAAGGTAAAACGCGAGCCTCACGTCATGGAACAGTCAAACCATCGTTTCGATGGTCATTGTTCTTTCTCTCTGCTGGTGAGGAATCCTTGATGTCTTTGATGGCCAGAGCAGGGCAGAAAACCAATGCAGGTCAAGAAATACGGTTAGCAGATATTGAAGCTGATGCTGGGTTGCAAAAAGGGATTTTTGAAAAAATTCACAATCAACTCAGCCCTGCTACCATGGCCTTATCCTTAAAGGAATACTCCAGCAAGTATTATGGTGCTGTGGGCATAGCATGGCTGCAAAAGGTCGTGGCAAATCAATCAAGTATTGCAACTGACATTGCTGGTGCGATGCAAGAATTTGTGAATAGTGTTGTCTTACCAGACTCAACGGGACAAATTATCCGCGTAGCCCGGCGGTTTGCCTTGGTTGCTGTAGCTGGCGAATTGGCTAGCCAGTATGGATTGACCGGCTGGCAAGAAGGCGAGTCTATCTCTGCATCTTACAAATGTTATAGAGCATGGCTGGAACATTTTGGCATGGAGGGCAATAAGGAGGATAGAGCGATATTAGCTCAAGTAAGAGCCTTTTTTGAATCTCATGGTGCCAGTCGGTTTGATAATATCAGAACGCCAAACAATGAGAGGATTCAAAATCGTGCTGGATTTTACCTTACCGATGATGCAGGTTTTCGCGTGTATATGGTATTAACGGAAGTCTTTAAAAAAGAACTATGCATGGGGTTTGAGCCTAGAATGGTAGTCCGTGTATTAATGAATGAAGGTTGGCTAAAGCCCGCAGCCGATGGATTGCCCTCTCATAAACCAAGAATTAAGGGGGTTGGAACACCCAGACTATACATGTTTACAGATAAAATCTGGGGTGGAGAGTAATCCTATTTCGATAAATCAGAACTATTTGTCCCATTATTTTGAAATGTTGGGACATCTTGGGACGGCCACAAGCCAGTATTTACGGGCTGTCCCTCATGTCCCAATTGTCCCAGATAAATTTTTATTCTTTAAGATATAACCAAAGTGTATTTCGAGATTTTATTCCCATCTCATCACGTATCAATAAACAAGTCTTGTAATTTTCATATTCAGGCAGCAGGCAAGAATACATTTGTTTGGCATACAAATATCGCCAGCTTTTGGTACTGGATAAACGGTGCTTTGTTAATGCACTGCGCCAGATGATGCGGATTTCTTCATAAGATTTTAATTGGAGCAAGTTACCATCTTGTTGCGTGAGCCAGTTGAAAAGATTGAGTACCGCTTTCTGGCTTTCAGTTCGTACAGGTATGGTACGGTCGCTGGAATTAAAAGCAATGTCTCGGGTTATCCAAAGTGAGTCTTCTTTAACTTGAATATGTGGCTTAACCAGAATTGCTTCTTTAAATGTGAGTCCAAACTCTGTTTGTAATCCCATGATCACTCTGGCTATAGGATCATGAAGCGACTTCCAACTATCTGGAGTGATTGTTTTCTTCCTTTTTTTTCTTGCTTTGGGTCTTGAAAGTTCGAGTGTTTGATTATCAATATCATTAATAGGACAATTGTTCATCTGCAAAAAACGACGAATGATGGTCATGTATCGCATGATAGTAACTGGATTAATATTCTGTTTTTTCCAGTAACGCACCAGCTTATGAACTTGTTCAGATTGCAAAGCCTGCCATGAAGGTGGCATTTGCCGAATAACAAACAAGTCATCAATCATCTTATGGATGACATAGGCACGGTGCTTACGATAGAGGTATTTACCTTGCCTATCCTGTTTGATTTGTCGATTAGCGAATTGTCTTAAGGATTGTGTACGCATCTTCCTATCCGCAAAAATGAGTTAAAAAATAAATGCCCTGTGTATTGTTTAGTGTTGGTCGAGCGGTTCACTCTCTGTTGAAACCCGGCAAAGCCGTAAAGCTCGAAGAAGGGGGCAAATCAATCGTTATAAGGCAAACGATCTTGCCTGCTGCTATAGTTTTTCTGGTTGGTTTTTCTCCTCAATAGATAAAGTAAACGAAAGTGATAAAGCAGGGCTTTATCTCTAATCCATGGTCAAATGAAATGACTTAGAGTCCCGAAGAACTCCCCTTACCGAATGGCAAAGGTTCCTGAAGGGTTTCCCGACTAAACGTCCAGCCACAAGGTTAGGGAATGAGAGTGGCTTAGCATAAGACGCCTAAGCGTTTCATCGGATTTTCACCGATTCATCAGTCATGCTTCATTTAAAAAATAGCAAAGTGCAGATCTGGGAGCAATACCGTTTCAGGGAATATTTTGTCCTATCTTATCTGGTGCGTCAGGACGGATGGTTTTTTGATGCTTGGTAGGGATGGGTTATAGACGGTAAATGTTGCTGCGTCACTGCAGATAAATCACTAGTGACGCAGTAGTAAAACTACAGACCACACTAATATTTCATAATACAGCTAACCATAGTATAGTAAACTAAGCTTATGAACAGATTTGCTATCGCGTTTCGCGATATATTTATCCAATGTTGGATACTTTGCTTCATTACGCATTTTAAATGCAGCAGCAATTACTAGTTAGTAGATAGTAGTAGTTTTGCATAAGAGTGTTCATAAGCTAACTAATTTAATTACCTTGATTAACACATGGCATATTTAGAGAAACTTAAAGCTGCAACAACTATTCAGGATCTTGCAGTCCTGTTAAATCTTAAAGCCTCTCAATTATCGTATGTTCTTTTTATTTTACCAGATGAAATTAAATACACGCAATTTGGAATCCCAAAGAAAGCTGGTGGGGAACGAATAATTAATGCACCCCACGAAAGACTTAAACATATACAGAGATGCCTAGCAAATTTACTTCAACATTGCGTACTAGAAATAGAACGCTCTAAACCTCAGCCCACACCTAGAGCTTTGTCGCATGGATTTAGAAAAAAAGCAGAAATTAATTCAAATAAAAAAAATGATGTACCTATTGGCATCCATACTAATGCTCACAATCATCAAAATAAAAGATATGTATTAAATTTTGACTTATCTGGATTTTTCGGTTCATTTAATTTTGGACGAGTACGTGGTTTTTTTATCAAAAATAACCATTTTGGTTTGCACCCATCAGTTGCCACTTTAATTGCACAAATCGCGTGTTTTAAGAATGAATTACCACAAGGAAGTCCTTGTTCACCCATTATAACTAATCTTATTGCTCATATTCTTGATATACGGTTAGTTCGATGGGCAAAAAAAAACAGATGTTCTTATTCGCGTTATGTTGACGATATAACACTATCTACAAACCAAGAAATTCCCATAAAATTAGCTATATACACAGAAGAGTCAATGAAATGGAGCCTAAATAAGGAAATAGAAAACATCATTATATATTCAGGTTTTCAAATAAACTCATTGAAAACTAGGCTTCAAACGAAGTCTTCAAGACAGGTTGTTACTGGTCTCGTTGTAAATAAAAAAGTTAATATTAAAAAAGAATATTATCGTTCCGCTAGAGCGATGTGTCATGCTCTATTTTGTACAGGTAACTTTTTTCTATTAGGGGATGAATGTAAACCAGGTACTTTACAGCAGCTTAACGGAATATTAGGTCATATTTATTTTATAAAACAAAAAAATCATTGCAATAAGGAGCCTTGTCATAAGCCAAGTGGTGAACAGCATAATATAATAAATTTATATTCTCAGTTTTTGTATTTTCGCTATTTTATTGCACTTGAAAAACCATTGATTATCTGTGAAGGTAAAACCGATGTGGCCTATTTAAAAATAGCAATAAAGCAACTTAAAAAACAGGGTAAATATCTTCTCCCACATCAACTTGATTTTTTTAATTTCACGGAACGAATTAGCGAAGTTATGCATATCAATGCTGGTACGAGTCAACTCAAGAAATTTATAGAAAACTACAAGAAAAACATTGCATTTACAAAACAAATTCCACGAAGCCCTGTTATCGTGTTGCTCGATAATGATAAGGCTGCTGGTGATGTCGTACAATGTTTGGCAAATAAATTTAAAAAGACTAATGTAGATTATGATCGAAAAAATAACTTCATTTATTCTGTTATAGAAAATCTTTATGTTGTGTTATTACCGATCAGAAATCCTCAGGAAGATCTTATAATAGAGGGTTTTTTCGAAAAATCAGTATTAGAAACTAAATTAGGAGAAAAAATATTCTCTCCTGAAAATGGTAATGGTTTTGACTCACAGCGGCATTATGGCAAACACGTATTAGTAGAAAAGGTCATACGCCCTAAACAAGATACAATAGATTTTTCACGCTTTTCGGATATATTTGATACACTGGTGAAGGCAATTGAACAATATGAAACAGTGCCAAATAAAATCAATGATCAAGTAATCAATACAGTTCAGAATGCTCCAGGAAGTGAGACGGACTTTAAATAGCTAACAACAGCTTTATTATAAATATTTTTAGTACTATAATAAAGACAAAATGCAAATATAATTATCAAATAAATTTGTATAATGTCTTGGATATAAAGATTCAGATTCAGGCAAATGTAGAAATCTTGTTTGGATTGATAGCATGGCCTTTCATAAAAATATTTATGGAGAAGCTTATGTTTTATATTAATTCAATCATTATAATTTGTGTTTGGTGCGAAGCATGGTTTTTGCGAGGCCAGGTAGGGTGCTATCAATCTAAATAAGAGATTTTGCATTAATCCAGTTTTTAAATCTTCCAGGAAAAACCAGAGAGAGGTTCAAGTCCTCTCCCTCGCATTACTTGATTGAATAATTTTTTCAATTAATCTATAAACTGTAGTACTAGCAATTCCACGAGGCCAATCTGTACATGGAGGTTTATCACGTTCCTTTGCACGACGAATTGCTTCCTGAATCATATCTGAGTTTATCTTTTTAATATCCACTGCTTTTTTATAATTTGGAAGATATTTATTCAGTCTTTCTGTACAATCGCGAGAACTATTAATCCTGAAGCCATCTTCGAAATGCAGTAATATCCAATATTCAAAGTTGGGATTTGATAAGGCAAATCCATAGTTTTCTTGAGTAATTGACCAATTATATAACTGATTTAATTGGTCATCATTCCATTGATCCTTGTCGATGACTAACCATGCTTCATCGGTGTTTAGGAGCGATTCCTCTTTTAGGTATTCTTTCATACGCTTTAATATATTTAGGGGAGCACTCTGGTCTTTATTTTTAAGACATTTTACTTTTATTACAGATTGGTCATTATTAAAAATTGTAAAATATTGATGCTCAGTAACTCTACCTTCAGCAGCAATAACAAATAATTTACGATAACGCCGCTGTCCTATTACTCTTTGAAATTTACGTCGTTGTGACATATTTCTCTCGTTTTATTGTTTTTATCAAATGAAAAAGGGCCTGTTTGAATGCGTGGGATACCACCTAAGCGGCCTTGCAAGTAGCTTTTTCGGATATCTTTATCATAACGAACATCTTTATATTCGCTAAAAGAGATCATACTTGACTGGCCGGTGGAGTTTCTTTCAGCAACCCACATTTCATCCCTACGAAACAAACTTTGATCCATAAGTAAACCGTTGTGAGTTGTAAAAAGTAACTGGCTTCTAGTTTCATGTGTACAACTATCTAAGTAATTCTCTACTAATTGTCGTGTAAGTAAAGGATGTAGACTACGATCAACTTCATCAATAATGTATACATTTTTTGATTGCGGCGACGATAATTCAAGAAATGCAGGTAAAAGATCTATGATTCGTTGAGAGCCATCAGATTCTTGATATATGTCAAACTTAGCTTCAGTTCCATCGGATTTAGGATGGAAGGCAACCAGTTTTTTTGCTATTAACTCATTGTTCTTACGAGTTATAATATATCTATCATTAAATGGCTCGGATGACATTCTCACGGTCATCCCTTCTTTTAAATCTTCCCTTAACTTGCTTTTTAGAGGCTCGGGGAAAAGCAGATGCTCAAAGGGAACAATTTCTCCGCCTATATGAGAAATTCCAGTGTCAAGTTGAGGGAGCATTTCATTCATAGTTACATAAAGGGGATGATCTTCATCAATAAATTGTTCAAACGGCTCAAATCTTGAATCAGGGGCTATTAATTCAAGATTGTTTTTGAACCAATTATATACTGGTTTGAAGTTATCAACTTTTTGGGATACTGAATTTGTTAAGAAAAGTTGATTATCTCTAGTTCCTTTAAATGCAAATTTTAGGAAAACATCTTTTTCCAGTGATTTATCAAATTTTATTCTATCATTTAAGCGCTTATATAGAATAGTTTCACTGGTACTAGTTATCTTAATAAGACTTTCTTCGATAACTCTTTTTTTTGTTATTTTAAAACTGAAGTCATAAATTATTTCATCTATTAATAGTTCAAATGAAAAGCAAGAAGGGTTTTCTGCGCTTTGTGAATCTAATCGAAACATTTCTACGGGAATAAGACTATCGGGTTGGGTGCCTTTAACCACTATCAATTTTGCAAAATTTAATGCTTTAAAAAAATTAGTCTTTCCCGATGCATTCCCCCCATAGATGGCAGCAATTGGTAAAACCCCCATTGAATATTTACTAAGTTTTGGAACTCGCTCAGAATGTTGGCGTTCTCGACTGGCCACCATAGAAAAGGTAGATTTATCTCGAAAAGACATCCAGTTTTCTAGAGAGAAACTTATTATCATTTTAATATCCTCAATGTGATATTTTCACGTTTAATTAAGTTAAAAAATAAAAATGAAATTATAAAACAGCTTAAAAGAGAAAAAATCTCATAATATTGTTTTAGTATAGCATCAATGAGCAAATATATGTCTAGTACATCATATATATATTTAAAGTTGTTTTACAGAATCTGTGTGGGGCAGTAAGTTCCGAAGTGGAACTTACTGAAACTGATGCCTTTAGAGTCAAGTGTTTCTGTGATTTTCAATTGTACAAAGTAAAGCATTTTCATCTTCGACTAAAGGTTCATCTAAATTAACTTCTACATTTGCAACTAAAGATTGAATGCTAATTAGTAAATCCTTATTTATAGTTGTCAGATTTTTTTTGCTTTGTTGAATGTCTCTAGCGATGAAGTTCAAAAATTCAATAATTGATGACTCTTCTTTATCTGCTCGGTTCATAATGACATTGCCTTATCAAGATTAATACATTCATACAAATCCACGTGGTTCTTTTTTTATTTGTTCGAGTTGGAGTATCTCTGCTGATTTTACTACTCCCATGCACTTTAAAATATAGTCCGTAATTAATTGCATTGGCTTTCTAAGACGTTCAACATCAACAATAATATATCCAGCAGTTACATCATTACTCATCTTATGGTTCATTAAACGCTTCAATGCATAAGCAGGGATATCCAGACTTTCTGCAATGGTGATAAAAGTACGCCTCAAATCATGTACAGTAAAATGAACACCGGAATTTTTTATCACGTGTGCCATAGTCTTACGTGGTTCGATAATATGACCAGCTGCACCCGGTCCCGGGAAAATATAGTCATTAATTGCTTTTTCTTTTCTGGCAATCAGCAAATCATAAAGAAAATCAGAAAGGGGGAGGGTGTGGGATTCATTGTTTTTGGTTTTATTGATAGTGAATGATTTTGCTTTTAAGTCGAGATCAGACCATTTCAAAGTCGCTGCTTCTTGTCGGCGTAGACCTGTTAATAAGATTAGCAACAAATAATCTCGTAATGTATCGTTTTGGATTTGTTGTAAACCAGCATACCATGCGGCTAGTTCATGAGACTTTATATAGGTTTTTCGTCTTTCGATGCGATACCAGGCACGTGTTTGCGATAGGCGTTTTACTGGGTTATCGATGAAAAGAGAGTGACCACTGTTGTCTTCATACTGGCCAGCTGCAAAATTGAATAAAGCTCTTAGGATTCGCATGGCTAAATTAGCATAGGCTTCGCCATGATCGTTGCCCAGCTTTTCGTGGTATTTAGCTATACGATCTCTGGTGATCGATAACATAGGTTTACTCTTCCAGCTCGTGAAGGCTTTATCTAATATGTGTTTGTAATTATCTATAGTTCTGGGTTTTAAGTTCTTTCTGGTTTTTAGGTAGTCTTTAAAGACTTGATTCAAAGTTATATCTCGAACCTCAGTTGCCTTCTTCTCAGCAACTGGATCAATGCCCATGGCGATTTGCCCTAAAAGATGCAGGGCTTTGTTTTTTGCCATTTCAGCAGTCAATTCCGGGTAATGCCCTAAAGTAATGCGACAGCGTTTCTTATTTATGAATTTTTCAACGAAAAAGGCTTTTGCTCCCCCAGAAGTCACACGTATGCCGAAGCCTTTTAGGTTGTCATCGTAATATCTTTTTTGTGTGGTTTTTCCTATTTCCGTTGCTTGAGGAAGGGGTAGGTTTTCAACGTTTGTTTTGGTTATTTTCATAATTAACTTTTACACTCGTTTTTGAATGTGTCGCAACTGTGTCGCACAATTATTTAAAATCCATTAATAGAACTTATAACGTAATAATGCTGTAACATCAAGTAAATAAAAGGATATTAAAAGAATTTATAAGAGTGTCTAATCGGCAAAAACCCATAATTCACTAATTCGTAATCAAAAGGTGGGAGGTTCGATTCCTCTCAGCGGCATT
>NZ_CALMPD010000017.1 GCF_937871865.1 uncultured Legionella sp. | reverse complement strand
TTGTAACCAGTCGCGACATTCGTTTTGAAACCAATTTGTCATTAACTGTTGGACAGGTTATGACTCCTAAAGACAGATTAGTTACAGTTAAAGAAGGTGCGAGCAGAGAACAAGTACAAAGCCTGTTACATAAACATCGTATTGAAAAACTGTTAGTTGTGAATGATTCATTTCAACTAAGAGGATTAATCACAGTAAAAGACATCCAAAAAGCAAAAGATAATCCTTATGCATGCAAAGACGGTTCAGAACAACTCCGTGTTGGGGCCGCAGTTGGTGTAGGTGAAGGTACTGATGAACGAGTCGCTGCATTGATTGATGCTGGTGTTGATGTCATTGTGGTCGACACAGCACATGGTCATTCACAAGGTGTATTAAATCGGGTGCAATGGATTAAAAAGCATCATCCCGATGTACAGGTGATAGGTGGTAACATTGCTACGGCAGCTGCTGCTCGTGATTTGTACCAATGCGGTGCAGATGCCGTTAAAGTAGGTATTGGTCCTGGTTCTATTTGTACTACACGTATTGTTACGGGTGTTGGTGTCCCCCAGATTAGCGCTATTGCTAATGTTGCAAGTGAACTTAAAGGAAAAATTCCGGTTATTGCTGATGGTGGTATTCGTTTCTCCGGTGATTTGTGTAAGGCATTAGCTGCTGGTGCCGATACTGTCATGTTGGGTGGAATGTTTGCTGGCACAGAAGAGTCTCCGGGTGAAATTGAATTGTATCAAGGTCGTACTTATAAGAGTTATCGAGGTATGGGATCTATTGGTGCTATGTCTTTAGCTCAGGGGTCTAGCGATCGATATTTCCAGGATGGCACGCAAGGTGCTGAAAAACTGGTACCTGAAGGTATTGAAGGACGAGTTCCCTATAAAGGGCCAGTACAAACTATTATTCATCAATTACTGGGCGGACTGCGTTCTTGTATGGGGTATACTGGTTGCTCGACCATTGATGAATTACATTCAAAAACTGAATTTGTGCAGATTACTAACGCAGGGATACGTGAATCGCATGTACATGATGTGAGCATTACGAAACAAGCTCCTAATTATCAAGTGGATAATTAATAATGACAGATTTAAAACAACGCCCTTTGCTTATTCTTGATTTTGGCTCGCAATACACTCAATTAATTGCCCGACGTGTTCGGGAAATGGGAGTGTATTGCGAAATTTTCCCTTACACTATAACTACGGCACAATTCGAACAATTAGAACCTTGTGGCGTAATTTTGTCCGGTGGTCCATCTACTGTGACGCATGATGCCAATCCACGCGCTCCTCAATGGTTATTTAATGCAGGTTTACCTTTGTTAGGCATCTGTTACGGCATGCAGACTATGGCTGTTCAACTTGGTGGGGAAGTGCACTCTTCTTCTTTACGTGAGTTTGGCTATGCTGAATTAAGCTTGCATGGACACAGTGTGTTGTTTACAAATATTGAAGATAGAACGTCGAATACCGGCGAAGCTCTTCTGGATGTATGGATGAGTCATGGTGACAAAGTAACTAAATTACCCGATGGATTTAATGTTATTTGTGAAACCCGCAATGCGCCAATAGCTGGAATGGCCGATGAAAGCCGGCAAATGTATGGTCTGCAATTCCATCCTGAAGTGACACATACGGTACAGGGCTTACGTATTTTGCAGCGTTTTGTTGTTGATATTTGCAAGGCACCTACAACATGGACAGCGGGTCATATCATTGATGATGCCATTACGAATATCAGAAAAAAAGTAGGAAAAGATAAAGTACTGCTTGGGTTATCTGGGGGGGTTGATTCTTCTGTGGTTGCTGCTTTGCTACATAAAGCGATAGGAGAGCAATTAATCTGTGTTTTTGTTGATACTGGCTTATTGCGTCTAAACGAAGCAGAACAAGTAATGCTCATGTTTGGTCAACACATGGGTATTAATATTATTGCAGTAAATGCGGAAGAAAAGTTCTTGTCAGCTCTCAAAGGAATTACCTGTCCTGAAGAAAAAAGAAAAATAATTGGCAGGACTTTTATTGAAGTTTTTGATGAGGAAGCGCAAAAATTATCAGGAGTCAGCTGGCTTGCACAGGGGACAATTTACCCTGATGTTATTGAATCTGCAGCGACTGATACTAATGGTGCGTCAGTAGTGATTAAATCACACCATAACGTGGGTGGTTTACCGGAAACGTTGAATTTGAATTTATTGGAACCTATCCGAGAATTATTTAAAGATGAGGTGCGTAAAATAGGGCTTGAATTAGGATTACCTCATGAAATGGTTTATCGGCATCCGTTCCCGGGGCCGGGCTTAGGGGTGAGAATTCTTGCCGAAGTTAAAAAAGAATATGCAGAAATTTTACGTAAAGCAGATGCTATTTTTATAGAGGAGCTTCGTGCTGCCGATCTATATCATAAAGTCAGCCAGGCATTTGCGGTGTTTTTACCCGTTAAAAGTGTTGGTGTGATGGGCGATGGGCGTAAGTACGACTACGTCATTTGCTTGCGAGCAGTAGAAACAATTGATTTTATGACCGCTCATTGGTCACAGTTACCTTGGGATTTTCTTGGTACAGTATCCAATCGTATTATCAATGAAGTAGAAGGGGTATCTAGAGTTACCTACGATATTTCCGGTAAACCACCTGCCACTATCGAATGGGAATGAATGATAAAGTATGGATGCAATTAGCTTACGAACAGGCACTTCTTGCTTTGGAAGAGGGGGAGGTTCCTGTTGGAGCTGTATTGGTAAGTAAAGCAAATGAGTTATTAGGGGTGGGCAGAAACTCATTACAGCATAGTCATGATCCCTCTGATCATGCTGAGATCAAATCAATCAGACAAGCATCTCAAAAAATTAATAATCACCGATTATTGGATACTACTCTTTATGTAACTCTCGAACCTTGCGTGATGTGTGCTGGACTCATTGTTCATGCCCGAATTAAGCGCCTGGTTTTTGCTACACGTGATTTTAAAGCGGGTGCGGCGGGCTCTGTATTTAATCTTCTGCAAGGACATCCACTAAATCATAAAGTGCTGATTGATGAAGGCATTATGCAGCAGGAATGTTCTGATTTATTATCAAATTTTTTTAAAAGCCGCCGTTAAAATGTCGGACGTTTCGTCCGACATGGCAATCTGGTTAAGCATGATGATTTGGCTTATCTTGTAGAGAGTGTTTTTATGCAAATGTCTGAAGTGGTGTTCCTTATTCTGGGAAGCTTCTTTCGTGGAGCAATGACATGTCCGGCGAGGCGCCCGGCCCGACCTGGGGCGAGTATGTTGTGTCGGTTGGGTGCTTGCTTGAGTTTATAAGGCTAGTTGAAGTGCTTGAATTAATTTCTGACGTAATAGTTCTTCTTCCTCATTCGTCAAAGGGAGGCCTTGATGATTGGTGATATAAAACATGTCTTCTACACGCTCTCCGGCGGTGGCAATTTTTGCATTATGCAGATGAATGTCCAAAGTAAGAAATACTCTGCTTATTGTTGCCAGGAGGCCTGGGCGGTCATTGGTTACTAAAAATAAACGAGTATGATGATTAAGAGCATCTTCACTGTAGTTAATTTGTGTTTTAACCTTAAAATGAGCAAGGGCTCGGGATAGCCTTTTCCGAGAAACAGGAGGAATACTCGTTGTATTTGCCAAATGAAGACAGAGTGCCTGTTTGATATCCAGTGACTTTTGTTCATCAAAGAATGCCTGATTTTGATCGTCTAGTATAATATAAGTATCCAAATCAAATTGGTTATCGCAGGTTGTAATTGCAGCTTCCTGAATAGTAACGTGATGATTACTTAACACGGTAGTTGTAATGGTAAAACGTTCGTCACGGTGAGGCATGTATATGAATACTTCTGTGCCTCCCTGACTGTGATGTGGCATTATCATTACTAAAGGAAATTGTTTGCACGATAAAATAGCGCGAGTATGCCGTGCTATAACTTCAGGAGATTCATGGAGAAAATATTTTCCTTTAAACTGGCTCCATAGTTGCTCAATGCCTTCGGTTGGCAATGCTTGTGACATCAGAATATCAAGAGCATCTTGCTTTCTAGAATCAATTAAAGCTGTTTCATCCTGCAGCTTTTGTTCTTTATGCAGCATGTGCCTGGCTGCTCGATACAACTCTTTGAGTAATGAATCTTTCCAGGCATTCCATAGGTTAGGGTTGGTGCCGCATATATCGGCTACAGTAAGTAAATATAAATAGTCAAGATATCTTGGATGAGGAAGTTGCTGGCAAAAATGTTCTATGGTTCTAGGATCATAAATATCCTGACGTTGAGCCGTCTGTGACATTAACAAATGATAGCGAACTAGCCAGACCAGTAAATCACTGTCTTCTTTCTTAATACGGTGTCGCTCTGAAAACAGTTGTGCTTCTATGGCACCCAGCTCTGAATGATCTCCTCCTCGTCCTTTAGCAATATCATGAAACAGGGCACTAAGATAAACAATTTCTGGTTTATCTAATAACGGCATAATTTTGGCACAAAGAGGAAATTGGTTTGCATAAGCCTCTTGCTTAAATCGGGAAATATTACGAATGACAAACAAAGTATGCTGATCTACGGTATAAGCATGGAATAAGTCATATTGCATCTGGCCTGTAACTGTTGCGAAACAATCTAGATAGTGAGCCAATACTCCGTAACGATTCATTCTTTGTAATGCTTCGTAAGGGCTATTATCAGCTCGGATAATATTCATAAAGATTTGGGTTGCTTCAAATGACTCTCTAAAGCGTTTACTCATCAGGAATAATGATTCTCTAATTAATCGGATAGTACTTGCCCTTACGCCTTCTATATCAGGTCTTTTGGCTATCCAGAAAAACAGCTTTAATAATGCATGGGAGTTTTGTTTGAACACTCGAGCATGCCGGACTTCAATATAGTGATTCGACAGTTGAAATTCATTATCCAGATGGATTATTTTTTGTTTTTGGTTATGAGCAATGGTTTCCTCAAACCACTGCAAGAGCATTTCATTTAATTCTCTGTTTCGTTTTAGCACTTGAAAGTAATCTTTCATAAATTGTTCGATGGCCAGAGAATAGGGCTTGTCTTGATAGCCAAAGACCTGAGCCAACTTCACTTGATAATCAAAAGATAAACGTTCTTCAGCTTTTTCTGCCAGCATATGCAATGCAAATCGAACTCGCCAGAGGAAGTGCTGGCAGTACATCAAGGCCTCGTATTCTTTATCCGTAATAAAACCGTGGCTGATTCCATCTGCTAATTTTTTTACATTAAAATGACGTTTGCTGATACTGAGCAAAATTTGTAAGTCTCGTAAGCCCCCTGGCCCATTTTTTATATTGGGTTCGAGGTTATAAGCAGTCTCACCATATTTTGCATAACGCTTGTTTTGCTCTTGCTGTTTCGCATAAAAATATTCGTTGCTGGGCCACATATGCAATGGGTGAATTTGATAATTTAATTCTTCCATCAGAGTACCCCTGCCACACAATAAAAACATATCCATCAGGGTTGAAATAACGGTAAGATCCTGGCTTGCAAGTTCAGCACAGGAAGAGACTGTAGTTATCTGGTGACCTACCTCCAGGCCAATATCCCAGCAATCCTGAATAAACATTTGTGCTCGTTGTAAATGGTGCTCGCTAATTTGCTCGGTATGCAGGATTAAAAGATCTATATCGGAATGGGGCTGCAGCTCTCTGCGCCCATAGCTTCCCAGGGCAAGGAGACAAAAATGCTCGTTTTCATCCATTTTGTTTTTAATAAAGAGTTCTATCAGTAAGGTGTCTATAAATGCAGCTAATTTACGCGTAATAGAACTGATATTAGTCTTTGGGCTGAATTCCTTAGAGAGTTCATCCCTGAACTGTTTTATTGTATTTTTAATGGTTTTGCTATCGTTCTTCATTACGCAAAGTCAGAATTTCTACGCCGCTATCTGTAACCAGTAAAGTATGCTCCCATTGAGCTGAAAGACTGTGATCTTTAGTAACTACTGTCCAGTGATCTGGTAGTAAACGAGTATGATGCTTGCCTACATTAACCATGGGTTCTATTGTAAATGTCATTCCTGGCTCAAGTTTCATTCCTGTACCGGGTACACCATAATGTAATACTTGTGGATCTTCATGAAATATTCGTCCAATTCCATGACCGCAGTATTCTCTAACGACGGAACAGCGATTTTTTTCAGCATGTTGTTGAATTGCATGGCCAATGTCACCGAGTCGTACTCCTGGTTTAACCATATCTATACCAATGAATAAACAATCGTGAGCTATTTGCACCACATTTTTGGCTTTTACTGAGGGCTCTCCGATGATAAACATTTTGCTGGTATCACCATGATAATCATCTTTAATGACCGTTATGTCTATATTGATGATGTCGCCATTTTTTAATGTCTTTTTGCCAGGAATACCATGACAGACTACATGATTGATGGAAGTGCATATGGACTTAGGAAAGCCATTATAATTTAAAGGGGCAGGAATGGCCTTTTGTACATTTACAATATAGTCATGACATAAGGTATTCAGTTCGTCTGTACTTACGCCTTCTTTAACATAAGGCCCTATCATTTCCAGAACTTCACCTGCCAGGCGGCCTGCAACGCGCATTTTTTCTATTTCGTCAGGTGTTTTAATTGTTACTGCCATAATGATACTTCCAAAAAAACATTAATGTTATCACAAGCCTAAGAAGAGAAACAGTCCAGATGAATTCCGGTAGTTATTCATAAATAAATAAAAGTATCTTGTTAATTTATAGATTATTTTTTCAATTGCATCAACGCATTTCCGACAAATAAAGACCACACTGTTCTTTTTTGTCTGATATTGTATAATTATTGCCTTGATTTTTCTATGGCAATTTCATGAGTAAAGCTAAAACAGATAGAAACCTTCAAACGACCCCATTAAAAAATGTAGGCATCTTTAAAGAAGGTGCGAGGCGCTCAACAAGACAAAACAATTCAATTTATTCTCAGAGTGGCCTTGCAAAAAAAGATATCAGCCAATTCAAGCCCAAAACGTTATCTGGTGATTTATTTCTCCATAAATCAGATAGACCTACTTCGACAAAAGATAAAAGAATGCACCTTGCCAGGATTCGCAAATCTATGAAGTCATTAGCTATTGATAACATGGTTGCTGAAGATTATATTCCTTCTTCATTAGACCAAATTGATCTGGTTTCAGTGAAGTCAGTTAATTTACTTAGTAATTTTGATGGACGAGGCTTGTTTGCTAGCGAAGATATTCCTGCTGGCACTTGTATTGCTCTCTATACTGGTGAAATATATTCCTCTATTGCTGAGTTCAACCGCTTTCTCGCAACAAATTCTGAGGCGGATAAAAGTTATGCAATGACTATTGCTGGCAGAATTGTAGATGCTGCTAAAAAAGGTAATTTTTCTAGATACATCAATTTTTCTGACAGTCAGGATAATGCTGTATTTGAAGAAGGCATGTTAGATCGCAGAAAAGTAGTAAAAGTCATTACGATCAAAGACATTAAGATGGGGCAACAATTATTAATTAACTATAATATTTATGAAGAACGTGCTTCCAAATCATATTTCTTTCTTAATCCCAGTGATGGTGCTTTATCAGCATATGAATTTTATGAAATGAATCTGAGACATTATGAGATACAATCAGTTGAAGTAAATCTGCCTGCATTAAATCTGGTGGTTAATCAGCAGTGTTTACTTACTCCTGCTGCGATAGCCGTATTGGACAATATATTGTTATCTGATATTGAACATCTTGATTTCGAGAGTATTGACCTTCCTGTTCTCAACCTTAATGCATATCAGGAGGTTCTTGATTTTAATGAGACTGATGTGTTTACTCCCTTAATGGCAGCATGTTATTTAGGCCAGGTCAATAATGTGCAGTGGCTTATTACACATGGCGCCAATGTTGATCAACAGCAAAATCAATCTGGAAATTGCCCTTTGTTTCTCGCTCTGGAAGGGTATAACATGGTAAGGCAGAATAACTCAAACTACATCAAGCTGCTCGCTTTATTAATTCGAAATCAGGCGAATCCAGCAGTACATGACAGGGCAGACAGAACATTTTTGCATAAAACGAGTACCGTCTTATCCGACGAACATTTTGCTCAAATAATTAAACTGCTGAATCAAACTAATGCAAAGCAATTTATAACGCTCTTTACCTATGCAGAAGAAAATGGTTTTGATCTTGTGACTTATTGCTTAAAAAATAAAGCATTTAATAAAATGATTCTGCTTTTAAAAGAGTATCCTGAATATTTCACTAAGAATTATGAAGGAGAAGAGCAAAGACTTAATGGTGTCAATATTGATGCATTTAAACTGGCTATTAAGGATTATAGTCTAGATGATCAGGAACACTTATATCAGCTTTTGGAACTGCACGATGTTAAGATGAGTTCAGGGTTATTAGTGATCTTGGGGCTAAGCAGCGCTACTGCTGCGACCATGACTTATTAGAGTCAGGGGATTTGAGTAATAGCCAAGTGATATTTGCATTATTTCCTTGGCTATTAAACGTTATAAAGTTGTCCGGGCTTGACCTGTCTCTTACCGCTGATTTCAATAGCGTTTTGCAGTATGAAATGAAACTGATACCCGTTAATGAGCAGGAAAAGGAATATTTAAAGAAGTATCAGAACATGTTAATACAACGGTGTCAGCATTTGTCAGAACAAAGTCAATATATCGCATCAAAAATATAATCATTAATATTATCCTAAGTATTTTTTGTTATAATCTGGGTTAAAAATTTACTTGGTGATGATATGTGGTACAAAATGCTTCTGAAAAATTTCTTTATAGCAAAAGTAAAAACTGAAGAACAAGACGCTGCCATAAAATTTATTAATGCATTTTTTCCACTTTATGAAAAAACTGCCAGAGAATATAATAACACGTTACCCCCTCTGATTATTTGGGGGCTCGTTAGTAAATTTCACCAAAAATATGATTCTGTAGAAGATAAAACAGTCTCTTTACAGGTTTTGTCCAGAGAACTTATTGGTATCTCTTTGCTTTTAATGAAAGCAACTTTTGATGAGGTGCTCTGGAATGAAGATTTCATGCTTGATGTTCCTGAGATCAGAGCGGCTCTCTGCCTTTATGCCACCGGAAACTATATTAGCAAAGAATCGCTCGTGCCCTACGATGAAATGACGGACGAAGAATGGTGGGGCGAACAATTTTCTGATATTGAACAAATTCCCACTTTTTTAGGTCAGATTCATTTTCTCGAAGCAGCAGCGTTTAAAGCATTAGACTATAAATTATCGATTGATTTCGAGTATGTTTTATCATTTCTTGTTAAAAACAGAACGGTAGTTGAAAATGCAGTGACAAAAAATGGAGTACTGATTGAAAAGAAAATCGATGTTTCTCATGCATTGTTTGACTATTATAAAGACGATTCGCACAAGATAAAAGGTAAAAATAACCAAGAGGAATATCGTAAAGAGTGTTTTTCTGGGAAAAGTGACATTTTCGATGAATTTTTATATAAACTCAAACTAAGACTAACGGCACATCAATACATTGATCAAGGGAAGTTGCACGACTTGCAAGAGCTTCTTGATTGTGAGCCTAAGAAAATAACAGACATTACTCTTTGGTGGAGGTCATTATTCCTTTCTTCTAAATGCATCACCCCGGATATTATCAAAAAGAATATTCTGGATTTACGTGATTATTTAAGGCATGGAGAACATTGCGATATGTTTTTAACCAAAGTACCAAAAAACAATCCGTCGGTTAAAGCTGACTGTGTAGGTGATGATTCTGCATTAAAAGAGCTTCCAATAGTAGAAAAATCCCAATCCTCGTTAATTCGGGCAGGAATGTTCTCAACAACTAAAACACCTATTGAGACGTCTCCTCGTCATCGAGAATCATTGTCAGCTGATAATTCCTGCGCGGCAAAATCAATCGGATGAGAAGGCTCCTGGATAACATTCTAAATGATTGACGTGTGGCCGCAATTTTTGTGCTTCACGCCGTTCGCAACGACGACTTATCTACAGAGAGTTAAATGTCATGCACAGAACCCTGGTTCTGTGTTGATTAGAGCTATTTTGAATTGGAAGGGACTCTAAACGCAGTGAGTCCTTGAGTTTTAAACCATTCTTTGTCTTCCTTAATCACCAGCGATTCCAGCCCAGGCAATGAGGCAATATTGGGGTAGCCTGTAGTTACAAAATAACTTTGTCCGAGAAGATAAAACTCTTTTTTATTTTGAGATGGGCTTACGATTAATATTCCCTCAGGAACCAATTGAATGATTTGTTTAATGAATTGAACAATCTCTTCCTTTTTCTCTATTCCATTAGTTACCCCTAATAAATAAGGTACAAATGCAGTGTCAAAGGAATTATTCTTGTTACTCAGGAGGTGTTTTAGTTCACCGGCATGAAACTGAATGTTGTGTTCCAACTCAAAAATATCTTGTTCTTTATTTTGAATTGCCTGTTGGACCAGATGCAACATATAGTAAATGTATTTGCGTCGAAGAGATTTTGGAGTTAATAGCCAATAAACTGTATTGATAAATTTCCCAGATGGCAAAGTGAGTCTGGGAGGATACCAGCGAGTAAGGGCAGTTAATAGCTCTCCAATTGAAGGGTAGGGTGTTCCTTTCTCGCTGTACTCTCTGTAGTGATAATATTTTTTAAAGGCTTTTACCCAGGCAATGGTCACGGGATCTTTATCATATACTGTTATGGATTTTGCTCCTGATTGAGCAAATAAAAAACAACTATTTCCATAACCTGGAATTACCAGCACACTCTTTCCCTCTATATCTGCTTTTATATTATATCGGTCTTTTTTTATGCCTGAGAGGGCTAAGGATAAATAGCGTTCAGCTCCCATTGGATAGATTAATACTTCTTGCTGATCTGATAGTCGGGTTACTCGCTGTTCCAGTATCCAGTTTTTTTCTTGTTTACTTAAAATTGTTTTATTAATCAGCGCGGTCGGCATAAAGTCAGTTCTCAAGTACAGAGGCTTAATATAGTTGCATTTCAAGTGTTTCTGCAAGTAAATTTCTTTATGAGGAAGATATACAGGCTATTTTCTTGAAACTGGCCCACCAAGCGGATTAAATGCTGTATAGTGGACCAATTCTTTTGCGATTATTGCTGAGTACATTGATCTACAACGCAATTTTTAGCATAAGTTGAGTCTTCAGAACATTTTTCCATAGCGCTTCCCAAGGCTGCTGCTCTATCAACACCGACTCCGTTGAATACTAATCCTTTGGCATCATTCACCACACATAACCACTCGGCACTAGCATTAAAGCTCAAGCTGCATATTGCTATTGCTAATAATATTTTTATAGATTTCATTAGAATGCCTCCTTTTTATATTTGTCTAAATATAGTTCATTTTAGTTCTCGGCTGCATGATGTAAAACTTTAGGGGAATATGTTGAATTATTTGGAGCGTTTAGGCACTAAGAAGCTTAATTACAGTGCAAAAATATTTAAATAGTGTTAAACTTGTGCAATTATTTGTTCCAAATGTTTATATTGTGATCATTTGGTGTGTTTTTTAGAGAGTTTTCATGCCAACAGGCATACAGGTTTGTATTCTTGATTATCAGATGAGGCAGGGCGCATGTTAGAAATAAGAAGTATCAGTATGCAATTTGGACCAAAGTCCCTATTCCAAAATGTAGACTTAATATTGTTGCCTACTCAGCGTTATGGCATAGTCGGAGCGAATGGTACTGGTAAATCTACTTTTTTAAAAGTACTTGCCGGAGAAGAGCAGCCTACTAATGGTAGCGTCGATAAAGCAAAAAATCTTAAAATAGGTATCTTAAAGCAAGATCATTTTCGTTATGAAGAAGACAGGCTTGTTGACGTAGTGATACGCGGCAATTCAACCTTATGGGATGCCTTAGTTGAAAAAGATGCGTTGTATTCAAAAGAGGACTTTACTGAAGAGGATGGTTATCGACTCAGTGAGTTGGAAGAAATTGTAATGAATCAGGGCGGTTATGAAGCAGAAGCCGCAGCCAAAAATCTTCTTTTGGGCTTAGGGATTGCTGAAAAATTTCATTACGGCCCTCTTAGTGCGTTATCTGGTGGATATAAATTACGTGTTTTATTAGCACAGGTATTGTACCAACAACCTGATATTATGTTACTTGATGAACCTACAAACCATTTGGACATTCTGTCTATTGCCTGGCTGGAAGAATTTTTGAAAACTCAATTCAAGGGATTATTGATTTTTATTTCCCATGATCGCAGTTTTTTAAATAATACATCCACTAATATTCTCGATATTGATTACGATACCATACTTGATTACCCAGGTGACTATGACAAATTTTGCTTTGCAAAAGAAGAACGTTTAAGACTCAAACAAAGTGAATTAAAAAATCAGGAAAAGAGAATTGAAGCCTTGCAAGGATTTGTTGATCGTTTTGGTGCGAAAGCAAGTAAGGCAAGCCAGGCTGCATCTCGCCAAAAAATGATTGATCGTATTGAGTTAGTGGAAATAAAAGACTCTAATATTTTTAAACCTTACTTTAATTTTCATCAGAAAAAGCCATCTGGAAAAACGGTGGTTACCGTCGAGCAACTGCATAAAAAATTCGATGAACGAATCTTGTTAAATAATGTATCTTTTGCCATTCAACGTAGTGATAAATGTGCCATTATTGGCCCGAATGGTATTGGTAAATCGACTCTGTTAAAAATTTTATTGAATGAATTGCAATCAGATCAAGGGGATTTTGAATGGAGCGATACCGTAAGTGTCGGATATTTTGCTCAAGATTACCGTACTCAATTAATTCCTGAGCAAACTATTTGGCAATGGATGGAGGATAACATTGCAGCACCAGCACAAGAAATAAGAAAAATATTGGGGCAGGTTTTATTTCGCGGCCCTGATGTTGATAAAAAAATTGGGATGCTTAGCGGTGGGGAATCTGCTCGATTGATTATGGCCAAGCTGATATTGGAAAAACATAATGTTCTCATCTTTGATGAGCCAACTAACCATCTTGATTTGGAATCCATTGATGCGTTAATCGAAGCCATTCAGCTCTTTCCTGGAGCGGTACTTTTTGTGAGCCATAATCGCTATTTTATTGATAACATTTCAACCCGTGTTCTTGTTCTGACGGAGCAATATGGGGTGCAGAATTATCTCGGTAATTATAATGATTATTTAGAACAATTTGGCAAAGATTATCTGGCGACAGCTTAGGTTCTGATCCATTCTTTTACCCAGGATATTGACCGTCATCTTGAAGAGTTAGCGACCTGGATTCAGAAGATCCTTCGCGATGCTCTGGATGACGTACTTAACGGCTTCGGGCGCGGGATGTAGGTATGGATTAAATCTGGAAGGATGTATTGATTACTTAAGATAAGGAACATCTTGATGAAACTAAACTATTGGATTATTGGTGTTTGTTCTATTGTTGGTATAGCAATGAACACAGCGATTTTTGCCCAATCCGCTGAAAACACAAAGGTCGATCGCTTAGTACGATCAATTACTTTACCTTTTATGTCGGCTCAGGAAATTCCCGGCGTGTCGATTGCGATTTACTTTAATGGCCAGGATTATTTTTACAATTTTGGTTTTGCGAATAAACAACATACTCCAGTCACTAAAGACACGATTTTCGAATTAGCATCAATAACCAAAATTTTCGTTAGTACTCTATTAGCCTATGAGGTGCAGACAGGGAATATGGAGCTGTCTGGTTCTGTGACAAGATACATCCCTGAGCTTAAAAATACAAGAAACATACCCATTGATAAGGTTAATCCGGGTAATCTTGCAACTCATACATCAAGCTTTCCTCGTCAAATGGAACAATTCGGTGTTGCCATTGGTGACCTTAATGGGTTTATTAACCAATTAAAATCATGGCATCCTGCAGTACGCATTGGAACTCAGTATAAATACTCCAATATTGGTTTTGGCTTTTTAGGTCTTGTTTTGGAGCATGCTACTGGGAAAAACCTTGCTACTTTGACTCAGCAAATCATTACTGAGCCATTGGGAATGAGTCATACTTATTTTAGTGTGCCGTCTTCTTTGAAAACGAGTGAAGCTCAAGGGTATCGATTTAACAATAATAAAGCTCCTTATTATGTTCCAGCTAATCTTCTGGGAGGAGGGGCGTTACGTTCCTCGTCTTCAGATTTACTTTTATTTATGAAAGCTAATCTGGGTATCCGGGTAAATAATGCGTCTCCACAGTTACTCACCGCAATGCAACTGGCTCAACAACCTTATTTTACAGTTAAACCGAAATTTAGCATGGGGTTGGGATGGCATCGTATTCAACGGGGGCCTAATCTTTTAATAACCAAAAATGGGGCAAATCAGGGATTTAATACATTTATGGGATTTTCTCCTGAAAAAAAATTGGGGGTTGTAGTGCTTACCAATAAAGCTAAAGTTAATGCTACTCGCTTAGGCACTCTGATTTTGAATGGTCTGTTAGCCCTGTAGACAAGAATAATTCGTAGCCCTGTATTAGCGTAGCGCTGAGGAATCCTGGCCTATTTGTGCACAATCAACATGGGGTATGGTATTGAAAAAACTGACCGGTTCCCGCGTAGGCGGCGATCCATTCTTCAGGCAAAATAAGGACGTAACTTGCAAAATGGTTTCCCGTCTAGGCGGGAATGATACAGTAAAGAATCACAATGCCCAAATACGTAGCAGATCGTGATGTTTAATAAAATGCCAGGTTTATTCAGCGCTACACTAATACAGGCTACGAACTACGCTCTCGTCAGGCAGATAAATCTTAAGCTAACTCATTTCTCACCAACGATAGGTTCTCAATTACGTTGAACGTGTTCTGCTATGTTCTTCGAGACGAGTTTCTATCAGATCAATTTCTCCTACGAGTCGACGTGCTGTTTTATCTGAAATCCGGCGCTCACGTGCCATCATAAAAATATGGGCGCGTTCTGAGCGTAATCCAGCCTGCCACAATTCGCGCTCTGCTTGCTCTGCTCGTTGTAACTGTTCGGTATCAATTTCGGTATTCATATTATCTACTCGCTGCTGATACATGGCCATTGCTCTGGTAGTGGCATGGGCATAAAGCTCTGCTTCTTCGGGCATCTTTGTTACCAGAGCATGCTGCTTCTTCTCAATAGCAATTAATGCTGCTTTTGCTGATTCATACCGCGCCAGATCCTCTTCTTTCTCTTCCTTGCGATCCAGAGGTAATTCCAATCCATTTAGTAACCAGGGAAGTAGGAGACTAGCTGCCAGCAGTGACAGTACAATTACTGCCATTGCTAAAAAGATCGCCAGATTACGATCGGGGAATGCCGTGCCGTCAGGCATGGTTAGTGGCAAGGTCATAATACCTGCCAATGTGATAGCTCCTCTTACCCCGGCTAGTGATGTTGCTGCCACTAAGCGCCAATGTGGATAGCCGCGATTCTTTTTTCCTCGCTTTCTTGCTCGCCATAATCCCCAGTGGAATGAAACCCAAACCCAGCTAAATCTTAATACTGCGAGACCCAGGTTTATAACCAATGCATAGGCGATTAGCCATCCTGCTTCTTTGTGACTTTGCTGTACTGTGGAAACTGCCGATCTCCAAATTTCCGGGAATTGTTCTCCCAACAATACGAAGACGATACCATTTAGCGAAAACTGTACTGTATTCCAGACTGTTGTTCTTTGGATGCGAGTGGTCGCCAAGGCACGCCCACTGAGTTCCACATAGCTCATGGTAATGCCTGCAGAAACGGCAGCGAGGATACCTGATGCATGTACTTCTTCTGCAATGAGGTAAGCCCCAAATGGTATTAACAGGTTGATGAGGATAGGAGAGCCGCTGTCTTCGCCAAATTTTAGTGATAAACCGCGCTGCGCCAGACTGACACTCCAGGTGACAACAACGCCGATAACCAGTCCAGCGAAAGCTACCCACAAGAACGTAAGCGAAGCAGAGGTCAGCGAAAAATGCCCTGTTACTGCAGCAGCTACTGCAAAGCGGAAGCACACTAGACCAGTCGCATCATTGAGGAGTGATTCTCCTTCAAGGATGTGCATGAGACGCTTGGGGATAGGGACACGTGCTGCAATGGCACTGACTGCCACGGGATCTGTCGGTGACACGATGGCTGCTAGTGCGAAGGCTACAGGCAAGGACATTGTCGGAATCATCCAATGGATTAAAAAGCCTATGCCGATTACTGTAAGCAACACCAAGCCTAAGGCCAGTTCCAAAATCATAGTTCGGTCACGAAACAACCCTTCTTTGGGAATGCGCCAACCGTCGAGAAACAATAGTGGTGGAAGAAACAAGAGAAAGAAAACAGCAGGGTCAAGAGTGACCTCCTGATCTGTTATAGAGGCAATCATGATGCCTAATGCTATCTGCACTAATGGCACAGGCAGTGAAAATGGCAGCATTCTGACAATATAACTACTTGCGATCACCGCAAGCATCATAATTAATATCACTTCTATCGAATGCATCGTCCCTCCAAATTAAAGCATGGGATTTTAACCCCGTCTGATGAATAAAAAACATTCCTTGTTCACCTCGATGTATATAGGAATATATCACAAAAAAGTTAAGTATCTAGAATTTGCTTATATTTCTGTGCTTATTCTTAATAATTATGTGGGCGCCTTGTTTTCGAATTACCGTTGATTGACAGTGGTATCCAGAGCCCTGGTTCAGCGAACTCCTGGGTATACTGGTTTAATCTGGGTTATGTATAAGTTACTGAAATAATAAATTAAGTGTATATAATTGTTTTTTGTAAACGTGTTTGATTAGATATTATTTTATTTCAGGAGCTTTACGTCCTGATTTTTGATTTGATTTTTTCATGCTTTCTTTGAGTAACGAGATAAAATCAACGACTGCTCCGGCAGGTTTCCCTGTTTGTTTTTTTAGTTTTGAGCCTGTTTTTGTTTCTTTTTTTGCCTGCTGTGCCAGCCATTTTTTCATCGTTTCCTGGTAGTCATTATGATACTTCTCTGGTTCCCATCGTGCGGCCATGTCTTTTATTAGATTGACTGCCATTTTAAGTTCAGAATCACTTACCTTATAAGTCTTAATGGGGTCTTTGGGTAAATTGACTTCATCTTCTTCGCGAATCTCGTCTTTAAAATGCACCAAATACAAGAGGAGGGCGTGGCCATGTGGAATGATCAGGCTCAATGATTCTTTCGTACGTATAATTACTTTAGCAACACCTACTTTATTGGTTTTTTTGAGTGCTTCTCGTAAAAGAACATAAGCTTTTTTATTTTTACTTTCAGGGACTAAATAATAAGGTTTGGCAAAGTAGAGACTGTCTATTTCTTTAAAATCTACAAATTCATTAATATCAATTGTTTTAAATAAATCGGGACTTTTTTTCTCAAACGCTTTTTCATCAACAACAATATAACGTCCTTTGTCGTATTCGTACCCTTTTACAATATCCGTCCACGGAACTTCTTTTCCGGTATCCTCATTAATTCGTTGGTAGCGTACACGTGACTTGGATTTTGAGTCCAATAAATGAAAATGAATGTCGTTATGCTCTTCTGTGGAGATTAAATATACAGGAATTGAGACTAAACCAAAGGAAATATCTCCTTTCCAAATTGATTGCGCCATATAACTCTTCTTTAAGGGGATAATAATAAAATTATAGTAGCTTGATTGTATATTGACCAATAGTAGCCGTTTTTCCTTTGGATTTTGATTGCCTCAAGATAGGCTGCTTTGTTGATGACAGTACTGGATAATAAGTTGATTATATTGATTTATTAATAAGGGTATTTGATGTTCATAAGGGGCAGGTATTTTTACCCCTTATTTCTAGTGTTTGTATGAGTTTAGAGTCGGGCTAGATTTGTTGAATACTCGTTTGATTCATCATCATTATTTTGAATCTTGTTATCAAAGTAGCATGCAGAAAAAAATCCTATCCCTGACAGTGTGGTGGCCGTAATCGCGAGTGCGGTAACTACTCCCAAACCGAAGGTACCAAAGATTGCAGCATTCAGCAGGGTAAACGCGACAGCAACTGCAGAAATGCCTACAGTAGCAATAAAACCACTTAATATATCCATACGGATAGTAATCGTTGGGGGAGCTGTCATGCTTTTTTGAAGATGTTCTGTTCTCTCGATGGCCAAAATTTGTTGTTTAATATTATTTAATTCATTCGTTACAATTTGTCGTAACACTTCATCTGGTGTCTCTGTTTTGGCTACTTCTTTGATAGCACCTGATTGTTGCAGAAGCTCTTGTGGTAATTGAGTGTGTTCATGCCCTATAGAAACCACCTGAGTAGGGTATAGGTTATTTAGCTTGATTTTATTTATTTCAGCAAGCATTGTCTTTAGGTTCCGTTCTTTATTTGGGCAATCTGCATCATAAACTACAATAAATTGAGTATGTTCTGATACCGGGAGGGATAAATAACCCATGATACTCGTTAACCCTTTACTCCAACTAGACCCCGAGCCTGCTGTTAAGATATTGGTACCATTTAGGGTTTCGTCCCAATGTTCATTTTTTTGATATAATTTAAAATGTTCATCCTTTTCACTGATCATTATACCAATTATTTTAATATGCCTCGTCATTTTTATATCCTTTGCTATCGTCAATTTTACAGTATTACGATAAATTTGGTAAAAGCAGGTGTGTTTTTATACATATTGATTTTATAAAGAAAAGCATGATGCCGTGTGTTTGATTTGTGGTCAACCTGTATCTATTCCATCTCTTTGTTTGCTTTGACTTTGATCTTTAAGTTTTTTTGATTATCATTCGATTTTAGCAATTTCCTGGAAAACGAATCACCGCGGCATCGACCGCGGTGTCCATGGCAAGGTTATTCCAACTCATCCAGTCTTAATGACTGTTTGATATCCCAAAAGTCCTTCCATGGATCTTCTTTTAATTTGTTTAATCTTTGGGGGAGGGTTTTAATCGTATAGGTATTGTCCTCAATCTTGCCACTTAACTCTTCCCAGGCTAACGAAGCAGAAACAGGGGCATGGATTCTGGCGCGGGTTGAGTAAGTGCCTATTGCGGTTGCAGTCCGTTGATTTCTTAAATAATCAATAAAAATCTTACCGTTCCTTTTGGATTTTGACATGGTGCTGGCGTATTCATCAGGTTTTAATTTTTCGAGAAACTGGACAAATACATGAGTAAATTCTTTAACCTCCTCCCAATCATTTTCTGGCAGGACGGGGATAACTACATGCAATCCTTTACCTCCAGTACTTTTGACAAAGGATTGTAATTTGTATTGCATCAAATGATGACGGACTTCCTTGGCGGCTGCCACTACTTTAGTCCAAGGTACATCTGGACCTGGATCTAAATCTATAACAATGATATCGGGATGCTCCAGATTGTGAATAGTGCAGCCCCAGGGATGAATTTCTAAAACACCCATTTGCACCAGACTTAAAAGGCCTTCTTTATCATTTAAATAGATGTACTGTTCCTGTTCAATTTCAATAGAATGGAGCTGGTTTGGAGTAGTTTTATTGTAGTGTCTTTGATAAAAGCATTTATCATTATAGCCTGATGGGCAACGCAATAATGTTAATGGCCTCAAGGAAACGTAAGGTAGAATGTAATCGCTGATCTGTTCATAATAAGCGAGTATCTCTTGTTTGGTGATTTTATCTTCTGGATACAGTATTTTATCGGGGTGACTCAGCACAAATTTTGTTTTGTGTTTTTTTGCCTGAGCTTGTTTTGTTTGTATTTTTCCTTGAGATGCCGGCTGTTCACGCATAACATCCTCCGCTTTTTTATCAAGACGTAATCCTTTAAAACTAGGATGTCTTAAATGTCCGTCATCCGTCCATTCAGTAAATTCTACTTCTGCTACAAGCAGGGGGTTAACCCAATGGATTTTTGAATATCCTGGTGGTTTTAAGGTAAAGGGATTCGATGAACTTTGATTTTGTAGCAGGTATTGATGAATTTCAGTTAATGCTGTCTGACTAAATCCTGTTCCCACATTTCCAACATATTCCAATAGTCCGTCTTTATTATAAACTCCTAAAAGCAGTGCTCCAAAATGTTGGCGTTTTCCTTGGGGATCGGTATAACCGCCAATAACAAATTCTTGTCGTTTTATGCATTTTATTTTTAACCAATCTTTTCCGCGTTTTGAACTGTAAGCGCTGTCGGCTCTTTTGGATATAATGCCTTCTAAACCCATATGGCATGAATGCTCAAACATTTTTTGCCCATCGTTAATAATATGATCACTATAAATCAAGGGGGAGTTGTTTTGGATTACCTTTTGTAAAATAGATTTCCGCTCTAAGAGTGGTAGCTGTCTTAAGTCGTATTGATCATAATAAAGAAGATCAAAAACGTAATATATAAAAGTAGACTCGTCTTTATTTTTTATGGCGTTTTGTAATAATTGGAAATCGGATTTTCCCTGTTTATCCAATACAACTACTTCTCCATCTAATATCAGATGATCTACAGGCAAGTCTCTTACTGCAGCTGCAACAGAAGTGAAATCAAAAGTCCAATTTATATTATTGCGAGACTTTAACACAACATGAGTTCCTTGTTTGTAAGCTATTACACGATATCCATCGAATTTGATTTCATGAAGCCATTGCTCACCTTCCGGAGCTTTATCTACTAACATTGCTAGTTCTGGTGCAATGAAGTCAGGATATGTAGTTTTCTTTAAGCCCTGAGGCAGTAAAATGATTGGTTTTTTATTCGTCTTTTTTTTGTGGGAGACCTTGGTTTGTTCATCACTATTCCAAATACGTTCATAGTGTTTTGCAATTTCTGTAATGTCTTGATGACTCAGAACACTTTTATCCAAATGTGTTGTGATGTCATAATCTTTTTGTGGTCGGGAAAACTCATCTTTAAATTTAATTAAGAACCAATGTTTTTCATCTTTAAAGCGAATCAAATCCCAGCGCCCATTTAGTTTTTCAGCATGTAAATTAAATCGGATATGTCCTTTCTGGTAGGCCTGTTTCGGATCACTGTCCAAAGGTTCCCAGGTTCCTTTATCCCAAAGCATTACTGTGCCACCACCATATTGTCCTTTCGGGATGATGCCTTCAAAACGACCATAGTTTACTGGATGATCTTCTACATGTATGGCAAGACGCTTAACTTCCGGATCCAGGCTAGGGCCTTTAGGAACTGCCCAGCTTTTTAGTACGCCATCGAGTTCAATTCGAAAATCATAATGAAGATGGCTGGCAGCATGTTTTTGAATAACATATAAATACTGAGGATCTTTGGTGCTAGTCCCTTTAGGCTCTGCAGTTTTTGAAAAATCTCGCTTTTTATTGTACTGATTCAAACTCATCATACTTTCCTTCGGCTTTACTATCCCTTCGCGTCGAAATAGAATTAGCTGCTATAAATTTTAGCAGCTAATAGGAGAGATGAGGGAGGTGAAGCGGATTTATCTGTTTAATTTTCAGTATGAATGATTTCTTGTCTCATTACAGGGGTGTTTTTCTGAAGATTTATCAGGATATACCTCATTAAAAAAATCGAGTTCGAATGCAATAGATTTGGAGAAAAACTCAGTCATTTGTAAGTGAGTGGTCTGGTCTGATTTATCAGCAATTAACTGTACTGTTATAGCGAGTTCTTGAGCAACTTTTATAAAATCAGGACTCGAATAAGTTGCTATCCAGTCATGATAGGGATTCTGTTTTCCGTGCATCGTTCTGTTTATTACTCCTAACTGATAATAAATCCAGAAGCAGGGCAGGATGGAACAAAGAGCATGGGGTATTTCAGCATGCATGGCGGTGTCTATCAGGTACTTGGAATATTCTGTTACAGTAACTCCTATTTGATGCTTGGTATGATGATTAAAATGAGTAGCGTACCTTAACTGCATGATCTGTTCATTTGTTATTACCTCATGAGCCAGAGTAGACAATTGTCTGGATAATTCTGGATTGATAGTGGTGGCACGCTTTGCTACTTGGCCAATAGCAAGGGAAAATTCGTGTAAATACCAAAAATCGTCACGCAAATAACGACCAAATACTTCTTGTTCCAGGGTTCCTGCAAATAATTGCTGGTTGAATGGGTGTTGATAAATTAGTTGTAGTTTGGTTTTATTTGTTGCTAATAAGGCATGTACGAACCCTTTGTGGGTCTTTAAACCATGTGACGATTTACAATATTTAAATAGATGCATAGTTCACTCTTCCTTCGCAGGTATTATCCAGATCAGGTACTAAGGGTTTTTCTCAGCCAAACTAAAATTTAGTCCAGCACCCCTGGTGCTATTTAGAAGTGGATTCTAGGAGGGTATCTGTTGATAGTCAAGAAGGAACGAAGTCAGTATGAGCTTTTTTCTTTGTGGCTCCCGTGGGCACGCCACGGGGATTCGTAGAAATTGGGTAAAAAGGTATCTGTTGGAAATCAAATACTCATTGAAACCTCATCATTGTACAGCTAGGTATCAAGAGTGTTTTTGTTCGTGTTGTTTCATTATTTCTTGATATTGCTGTTTTTGTTTATCAGTAAGAAGAGTGTATATTTGATGCCGCATTAATATATGATTTTTAAGTTGAGCGCTTTTAATTTTACTTATTTGACTTATTAAATTATCCAGTTTGGCTTCATCAATTTTCTCAGCTCTTGCCAGGGTATTAATTTGCTGACGCAAGGCTTTTAGCTTGTCACGATTTGCCTTGAAGCTGACTCGTGCCTGAGATTTGATTGTTTTAATTTTAGCTTTTTGCTCATCACTTAAATTTAATTGATTCGCAGAGCTTTTAATGTCATTGCAATGACAATGTTTTGTTGGATTTTTCTCGGCAGGACAAGCAAAAGATGGTTGTCCAATTATTAAGGCTAATGCACATACTGATAACCAGATGAATTTCTTAATCATTATCTCTACCTCTTGTTAGTTTTACATATATTCCTTTGGGGATATTTAAGTCATATCATCCATGATGCGAGCAGTATAGATCAAAAAGATAAGATAAATATACATAATGAACTAATATGATTGCTGTATTGGTACTAATATGGTATAAATACCGCGCTTTAAATACACACACGTTTCGACACGTACGATAGGGTCCCTTGTGGGTTTCGTATGGGAGGCGTGGAGGCTTAACCCTGGAGATTAAATATGAATGTAAGTATGCGTGAACTGCTCGAAGCTGGAGCACACTTTGGTCACAGAACCCGGTTCTGGAATCCAAAAATGGGTGAATACATATTCGGATCAAGAAATAAAATCCATATTATAAACTTGGAAAAAACAATGCCTATGCTGAACGACGTTGTAAACTACGTTGGTCGTCTGGCATCTAACAAAGCAAAAATCTTATTCGTCGGAACTAAAAGAGCAGCACAAGAAAGTATTCGTGAACACGCGAAACGTTGTGGCATGCCTTATGTTGATCATCGTTGGTTAGGCGGTATGCTGACTAACTACAAAACAGTTCGTCAGTCTATATTCCGATTGAAAGAATTAAAAGAAATGAAAGAAAAAGGTTTGTTCAACGACATGATCAAAAAAGAAGCTTTAATGCTGACTCGTGAACTTGAAAAACTGGATCGTGGATTAGGTGGAATCGAGCACATGGGTGGTTTACCTGATGCTCTGTTTGTTGTTGACGTTGGTTTTGAGCACATTGCTGTTGAAGAAGCTCGCCGATTAAAGATTCCTGTTATTGGTGTTGTCGATACGAACAACAGCCCAGACAACATTGATTACGTTATTCCTGGAAATGATGATTCCATGCGAGCAGTAGATATATATGTTCGTTGTGTCGCTGATGCTATTCTTGATGGCAAGAACAGTAATACTGTCGGTGGTATGTCATCTGATTCTGAGTTTGTAGAAGTAGCTACTGGTTCTAATGAAGCAGATAAAGCTGGGGAATAATTAATTTTATATTAAAAGGGGGCGTTAATTTTAATTAGCCCCCTTTTTGTTATGTGGAGAAATGAATATGTCAACAATTAGTGCTGGATTAGTAATGCAACTGCGTGAGCGTACAGGTGCAGGCATGATGGAATGTAAAAAGTTTCTAATCGCTACTAACGGTGATATAGAGCTGGCAATCACTGAAATGCGTAAAGCAGGTCAAGCTAAAGCAGACAAAAAAGCAGACAGAGTTGCCGCTGAAGGTATTGTTGTTATTGCTCGTTCTGCTGATGAAACATCAGCTGTCATGATTGAAATTAATAGTGAAACAGACTTCGTTGCTCGTGATGAGAATTTCACCAATTTCGCAAACGCAGTAGCTCAAGCTGCATTAAACAGTTCAGTGACTGATATTGCTGCACTGTCTGATCTGACTTTATCTGCTGGTTCTACTGTAGAACAAGCCAGACAGCAATTAGTCGCTAAAATTGGTGAAAACATCAAATTACGACGTATTGAACGAATGAATTGTACTGGTGGTGTTATTGGTTATTACCTGCATGGTGCACGAATTGGGGTAATGGTTGCACTAAGAAATGGTTCAGAAGAACTGGCGAAAGGCATTGCGATGCATATTGCTGCCAGCAAGCCGATTGTTGTTAATCGTGATCAAGTTTCTGCTGAAGCCATTGAAAATGAAAGAGAAATTTTCACTGCTCAAGCTAAAGAAAGTGGTAAGCCACAAGAGATTATTGACAAAATGATTGAAGGCCGTATTAATAAATTTATTGATGAAGTAAGTTTATTAGGACAACCTTATGTTAAAAATCCTGATATTAAAGTAGGTCAGTTATTAAAAGAGAACAATGCTGAAGTAGTTTCTTTCATTCGTTACGAAGTAGGCGAAGGAATCGAAAAGAAAGAAGATAATTTTGTTGAAGAAGTGATGGCTCAGGTTCGTTCATGATGAATGAAAGTCACCCAAAATTAAAATACAAACGTATTCTACTCAAATTCAGCGGCGAAGCCTTAATGGGCAAGTCGCAATTTGGCATTGATCCTTCTGTTTTGGATACTTTGGCTCATGATGTTGCTGAATTAATACAGATGGGTGTAGAAGTAGGTCTGGTAATTGGCGGTGGTAATTTATTCCGAGGCAAAGCTCTATCCCAGGCAGGGTTAGGGCGTGTCACCGGAGACCACATGGGAATGTTGGCAACGGTAATGAATGCTTTGGCAATTCGTGATGCGCTTGAGCGCATTGACTTACCAGCGCGTATTATGTCTGCGATTCCTATGATGGGAGTAGTTGATTCTTATCACCGACGTAAGGCTATCACTCATTTACGTAATGGGCAGGTTGTCATTTTTGCTGCGGGAACGGGAAATCCTTTTTTCACAACGGATACTGCTGCATGCTTAAGAGCTATTGAAATAGGCGCGGATATTGTTTTAAAAGCAACTAAAGTTGATGGCGTTTATTCAGCTGACCCACTTAAAAACCCTGATGCCGTCCGATATGATTACTTATCTTATATAGAAGTATTAACTCAGGGTTTGGAAGTCATGGACTCTACTGCAATTTGTTTATGCCAAGATCAAGGTATGCCTTTACAGGTTTTTGATATGGCGGCCCCTAATGCATTAAAACGAATTGTTACAGGAGAGCGAGTAGGAACTATCGTTGGAGCAAATAATGATCAATGAAATTAAGCAAGACTCAGAAAGACGGATGAAAAAGACCATAGAGTCTTTGCAAACAGACTTGTCCAAAGTCCGTACTGGCAGAGCAAATGCGGGTTTTTTGGATCACGTACAGGTTGATTACTATGGGACTTTAACACCCCTGAGTCAGGTAGCGAACGTTACTACCAGTGATTCCCGTACTATTATGGTTACCCCATGGGAAAAATCAATGGTAGCTGCTGTTGAAAAAGCTATTTTGACCTCTGATTTGGGATTAAACCCTTCAACTGCTGGAAGTGCCATTCGTGTTCCTATGCCTGCTTTAACTGAAGAGCGACGTAAGGAGCTTATCAAAGTAGTGCGTAATGAAGGTGAGCAGGGTCGAGTGTCTATTCGTAATATCAGAAGAGATGCTAATTCTCAATTGAAAGACTTGGTCAAAGAGAAAGCCATTTCTGAAGATGATGAGCGCCGTGCTGCAGAAGTGATTCAAAAGCTTACTGATAAATACATCGCTGAAATTGATGCGCTTCTTGTTGTTAAAGAAAAAGATCTTATGGAAATTTAAGCAATTTCTGTTTTGAAATGAATTGATATAACGTTAAATTAAACCTGGGATATGTTTTGTCTTATCCTGGGTTTTTTATTATGACGAAGATGCTTTTGTTATAATTCAACGTTTTCTTGAATATAGGAGTAGCGTGGCTTCTATCCCTAACTCCCGTATTGCGACTTCGTCTAATACGAGCTATATTCTTTTCTAAAAATCATTTGGTAGGCTGGTGCCGATCTTGCGGAGCCCGGCAGAAGGGACTTGGTTTACTGCACTGTGTTTAGCCAGTCTACAATATCATTGCCCTACGATTTGGCTGTTTATTTAATATTCTGCTACTGTTCCCCAATTGTTAGTCCAGAAAATACGTTTGAGCTCTCTTGTATGATTCATTTGTTCTATTAGTAAATTTTTATTGTTGTTTTTGGATGCTATAAGTACCAGGTTAGCACAATGTTGTATTGGAATAACTACAGCTGCTTCGAAGTGCTTTTTGATGGTCTGGACTATTGCCCATTGCTCTTTAAGGTTTGCCAGATTTACGGCAAGGAATCCATCTTCGGTTAAACAATTCATGCAGTTTTTGAAAAAATCTTCAGTACTGCATTCCTTGGGATAATGATTTGCATCATATAAATCAATAATCAGGTGCTTGTATTGGGTTAGTGGCTCCAGAACAAAGTCACAGGCATTTTTATGAATTATTTTAAGATTTGCCAACTGAGCTGTCATAAAATAATTTTTAGCTACGTGAATTACTTCTTCACTGTATTCTACGGCTGTGATTAATTGCTGGGGTGTGAGTGCTGCAAGCATGTGAGGAATTCCTGCACCGCCAAGCCCTAACAAACAGCAATTCTCCGGATACTTACGTGCCATAAGAGTTAATGCCGGCAGATAATGTAATATTGGTTTTTGTGGCCTTCTACGATTAATCACTGTTTGTAAGGCATTACTACCCAAGGTTAGCCAACGATAAAGTGGATTCTGATATACCTTATAACCTGACGGTGATGTGTAGATGCACTGTCCAAGCTTTGTTTTCCACATAGTTCGGTTTACCTTATTTTTTTAGGGCACTGCCATTAAATAAAGAAAAGTACGTCATCCTGAGCATAGCGAAGGATCTCCT
>NZ_CALMPD010000016.1 GCF_937871865.1 uncultured Legionella sp. | reverse complement strand
CAGGAGTTAAAAAATATGGCTTGCTAACGAGTGGCGTGCGTAAGGTGAGTTATCAGTTAGAAACAAAGCACCCTAACGCGAGTTCTGTCTATGAAAGCCACATACGTACTATCTCCTCTTTCCTTGACAGAATGTTTTTCCGGCTCCTCACCCGACATTCGCTTCAATTTTTTGATAATAATGGTTTTTTGAATGTAATTTTCTGTAACTTTCTATTGTGTATTAGAGCTCTATGTCCGCGAGCATCAATGGAGAGAACTATTTTTGATTCCAAAATACAACGATTCTAAATTAGATAGACATATTTTTTTACGAAAAGGGTACAAATAACGAAGGTCTGTATTTTTTTCGTATCAGGGGATTTACAGAAAAAATAAATTAGGCGTGCTGAAAGAACCGAATCGGCATGTTGCCGATTCGGGTGTTCTCGAACTTAGAGCGACGGAAACACTGGATTATGCAGTCATCGCCTGAACACGGGCGACCAGACGGCTTTTAATACGAGCAGCTTTATTTTTATGAATCAAGCCTTTGCTTGCTGCTTTATCGATAATAGGTTGTGCTTTGCTATAAGCAGCACGAGCAGCTTCTAGATTTCCAGCCTCAACCGCTTTTAGCACATTTTTAATATATGTGCGGTACATAGAACGTGCACTGGCATTGTGTTGGCGCAGTTTTACGTTTTGACGGGCACGTTTGATTGCTGATTTAATATTTGCCACTTAGAAATCTCCACTCATTCAGGTAATACAAAAGATGGTGATCATGCACAATGAGTTAGAATTTGTCAATATAGACCTTGATGTAACTTTAATAAATTAGGTATATCATAGAGGAAATTTACATTTTTAGTATAAAAGATATGTCAGCGACGGAGATTATGGTACCAAAAAGACAAAGTTTGTTGCGATCGACCACTCTTGTTTCAATAATGACTTTTGTATCACGAATGGCTGGTTTTGCGCGTGATATGGTCATTGCCAATTTTTTTGGCGCTCAGGCGGGAATGGATGCGTTTTTTGTAGCGTTTAGAATACCCAATTTTATGCGGCGGCTTTTTGCTGAGGGAGCATTTGCTCAGGCATTTGTTCCGGTATTGGCAGAATATCAGAAGACACGTTCACCCGAAGACGTGCGTACGTTTATTGCCCGTATTTCTGGCTACTTAAGTGCTATTCTTACCCTGGTGACCATTATTGGCATTATTGCCGCCCCGGTCATTATTTTTTTATTTGCTCCAGGTTTTAGCCATGACAGCGTTCGTGCTGATTTAGCCACGCACATGTTGAGAATAACGTTTCCTTTTTTGATGCTGGTGTCGTTAACGGCGATGGCAGGTGCAATCCTTAATACCTATGGTTATTTCGGCGTTCCGGCATTTACTCCGGTGTTGTTAAATATCTGTATGATCGTTGCTGCAATTTACTTGTGCCCCAATTTGCCGCAGCCTGTAACTGGCTTAGCCTGGGGGGTATTGATTGCGGGGATTTTACAATTACTTTTTCAGCTTCCTTTCCTGTATCAACGCAATTTACTCATAAAACCACAATTATTTAGAAACGATCCGGGTGTTAATAAAGTACTAAAGCTTATGATTCCTGCGCTGTTTGGGGTTTCTATTGCCCAACTTAATTTGATGGTTGATAGTATTTTTGCCTCCTTCCTGAAAGTAGGTAGTGTATCCTGGTTATATTACACCGATCGTTTGACTGATTTTCCTCTGGGAGTATTCGGGGTTGCCATAGCTACGGTTATTCTGCCTCATTTATCAAGAAAACATGCGGAGCAAAGCATTAGCCAGTTTTCACGAGCCCTGGATTGGGGACTGCGTTCCATTTTGTTAATTGGCGTACCCGCAGGATTAGGTCTTTCATTATTTGCTATGCCCTTGATTGCCAGTTGTTTTGCATATGGAAAATTTAATGCCTATGATTTAATTCAGACTCAGAAAAGCCTCTTTACATTAGCATTGGGAGTTCCTGCTTTTATGATGGTTAAAGTTCTGGCTTCCGGATTTTATGCCCAGCAGGATATTCGTACTCCGGTTAAAGTGGGAGCGATATCCATGGTGATTAATACGCTCTTATGTTGTGTTTTTGTCTGGTCCCTTGCTCACGCAGGTTTAACTCTGGCCTCGGCTTTGGCTGGTTATGTAAACTGCGGCTTGCTATTGTTTTTACTGATTAAACGAGGGGTATTTCAGCCTTCTCCAGGATGGTTGAAATACAGTGTTCAGTTACTTTTGGCTAATACTGCCGTTGCAATTTATTTATATTTTATGACAGGAACCGTCGATTATTGGCTGAGCTTCTCTCCTGTTTTACGTTTAAGTTTATTGCTGGCGCATGTGTTGGCAGTAGTTACACTTTATTTATTGGTTTTGGGGCTAGCCGGGCTTAGGCCAAATCATTTTCGTGGTCAGATGAAGGAATAATAAGATGCAAGCTAATTTATTTTATGAGACGCATAACGACAGAGCAATCCCACTTTATTTAGTCTCGCAAACGCAATGGGAAGAGGGGAAGGAGACTTTCAGTGCAGCAGAACGTAATGGTTTTGCTTTGCGTCAATTTAGGGGTAAATTGGGTGATTATTGTCTGGTGAATAATGCCGATGGGGTTCTTGAACGTGCGTATATTGGTTCTGGAGCCGGGATTCAGGAACAGGCTTTAGCTCACGCAGCAAATTCGTTACCTCCTGGTAGCTATCAATTACAGGAACCTCTTTCTCAGGGAGCGGCAGTTAACTGGGGTTTAGCCCAGTATCGTTTTGTCGATTACAAAAAATATGATTTACAACCCCGGATTTTATTGGTCGATGAAGCAGGATTGAGTGATACTCTGGCGTTAACTCAATCAATTTATCTGGTTCGTGATTTGATCAATAAACCAACCAGTGATATGGGGCCGGCACAATTAGCCGATGTGGTTGAGAAGATGGCTGAAACTCATCAGGCCCAATTTAAACAATGGGTGGGTAATGAATTACTGACCGACAATTATCCTGCAATTCATGCCGTAGGGAGAGCTTCTGCTTCCTCACCGCGTTTAATCTCTTTGACCTGGGGAAAGGAGCAGCATCCCCGAGTTACTTTAGTGGGTAAGGGTGTCTGTTTTGACAGTGGGGGATTAGATATTAAACCCTCATCAGGGATGCGGTTTATGAAAAAAGATATGGGTGGAGCTGCTCATGTTATCGGTCTGGCTCAGTGGATTATGTTGCGTCAATTATCTATTCGATTAGAAGTGCTTATTCCAGCGGTTGAAAATTCAATTGGGCCGGATGCATTTCGGCCTGGTGATGTGCTGACTATGCGTAATGGTCTGACTGTTGAGATAGATAATACTGATGCTGAAGGCCGATTGGTCTTGGCAGATGCCTTGGTTAAAGCATGTGAAGACAAACCGGATTTGATTATTGATTTCGCCACATTAACTGGGGCTGCACGGGTAGCTGTTGGAACTGAGATGGCAGCTATGTTTTCCAATAACGATCAATTAGCTGCAGACGTTACTGAGGCAGCCAGAAGCACTATGGATCCAGTCTGGCGTTTACCTTTATTTGCTCCCTATGATGATTTATTAAACTCTAATATTGCTGATTTGGCTAATTCCAGCGCATCTCCTTATGCTGGAGCCATTGTTGCTGCATTATTTTTACAACGGTTTATTACCAAGTCTGTTCCATGGGTACACTTTGATGTGATGGCATGGAACACCAGCAGCAAACCTGGCAAACCAGAAGGTGGTGAGGCAATGGGATTGCGCACAGTGGCTGAATATTTATTGCGGGTATATGGGTAATACTTAAAAGAAGGAGATTTTTATGTTTGTTACTTTTCGTAGTGATGCTTATGAAGACATTACCTATTTTAATGACGTGGCCAAGCGGTTGTTGTCTTTGATGGGGCATAGTGGCACTGTGCCTGGGGCAATTACCTCTGATTTGCTGCCAGAGGCTCTTAGCAATCTGCAGCAAGGTTTGGAATTAGAAAAAAGTAAAACGCCACCGGCCCGGCAATACGGCGATGATGATGAGCCAGAAATCAGTCTTGGCAAGCGGGCTATACCCTTACTTAATTTATTACAAGCAGCAATAAAGCAAAATTGTGATGTGGTATGGGGTTCATCAAGATCGCCAGGGATTTAGAAACTCCCCGGTTGCAAGCAACCGGGGAACGCAGGCTTAATCAATATTATGAGTATGAAGCTCACATCCTTTGGCTCTATATTCTTTATAATGCAATCGGCTCAGTTCTTTTTCTGCTTCCACATTAGTCACTAATTCCATTACTCGCTTGAATCGACTATAGAACGCAGGAATATCCTGCGACAGGTTCAGCAGAATGTCATTAAAACCTCTGGGTTCTTTATCATAGCCAATTTGGATAGGCGGGGGTGGTTCTGGCCCTTCGCCTTGCAGGTTATGAGGAATAAAACTGTCATCGCGGAAAGTCCACAAGAATTCATCCAGATGTTCTGCATCCTGTTGGTTAGTACAAGAGACAAAAACCCGGTGGCCTTTGGCATAGGCTTTTTCTAACAGACGACAAGCGACCAACCATTTTGCATTAGGCTGGTCGCTGGATAATAAATAAAAATCAACGCGAATTGGCGACATGGCGAATCAACTGAGTGAGTAAAGGAACTGGTCTTCCAGTCGCGTTGCGTTTCTTTCCTGACGCCCAGGCAGTTCCTGCGATGTCCAGATGTGCCCAGCGGTATTTTTCCGTAAAGCGGGATAGGAAGCATGCGGCGGTAATGCTGCCGGCGGTGCGATCAAAGCCTGCATTGATCATGTCAGCTAAAGGACTGTCCAGAGCATCCTGATAAGCATCATCCAAAGGCATACGCCATATTCTATCTTGACTTTCAGATGCCGCGGTTTCTAGCAATTTTGCCAGCTCATCGTCTTTGGTCATATAACCGGTTGCAATTGTGCCTAGAGCCACAATGATAGCACCTGTTAAAGTGGCTATATCAAGAACAAATTCTGGATTATAACGTTCTGCATAGGTTAGCGCATCGGCCAGAACAAGACGTCCTTCTGCATCAGTATTCAGGATTTCTACGGTTTGTCCAGACATGCTGGTGACTATATCTCCTGGTTTCACAGCAGAACCGCTCAACATATTCTCTGCACTGGCGATAATACCGGTCACGTTGACTGGCAGTTTGAGAAGAGCGCAGGCCTTTAATGTACCTAACACGCTGGCAGCACCTGACATGTCGTATTTCATTTCATCCATTGCATTACCAGGCTTTATGGTTAACCCGCCTGAATCAAAGGTTATGCCTTTACCAACCAGAACAATAGGAGCTGAATCACCAGCACCTTTATACTGGATATCAATAAGTCTCGGGGGTTGATCACTACCTTGAGATACGGCTAATAAAGTACCCATACCCATTTCGCGCATTTCATCAGGTCCCATGACTTTACAGCTCATCTGTGCGAATTGTTTCGCCAATGCAATAGCTTGCTCACCGAGGTAGGTTGGTGTACAGATGTTTGCTGGCATATTGGCAAGATGTCGTGTCATTTCGACCCCTGCAACTATAGCCTTTGCTAATTCCAGGGACTTTTCACTTGCGCCTGGTAAATAAAATGTAACGGCTTCTAATTTATGGGATTTCGGGTTTTTCTTTTTAAAATCGAGGAGCTGGTACCTGATATTATCAATCTGCACAATCATCTGTTCTAATTGCCATTCTGCAGATTGGTTAGATAATTGAGGAAGACAAAGTGTTGCGTTGGTAAAGCGTTGTTTGATTAGGGCATCAGTTATATCACCAATTCTTTTTTGGAGTGTGGTTGCATTAAACTCTGCTTTTTTACCACATTGAATGACTAATAGGCTGGAACCCTGGACATCTGATTGCCAGAGAGCATCTCCTGCTTCTGTCGCTCTTTGGCTCAATTTCGTTATTATTCCATGCTGTTCTTTATCCAGAGCCAAAGCAAAATCAGGCAGTTCGGCATCAGAAAAAATACCAAGGACAAGACACTCACTGGTGGTTAGTGAGGGGTTTTGAGTTAATCCATAATTCATCATGCGTTCCTATTCCCACTTAAAGGGACTTAGTTTACCTAAACTGTTAAAGCAATGAAACCAGCATTTTAGGGGGATTGATGATTTGAAAGGGAAAGCCTGGTTTAAAATTAGCTCTCGAATTATCAAGCGCTATGTCTTTATGGTATTCTTAAAAGCGTAGTTGCATACAACATCCTCATAACAGGGGTATTGAGTGATAATTTTTCGTTATTTAGCCAAAGAAGTCTTTTTAACTTTAGTTGCTTTAACCGCAATTTTAATGCTTATATTTTTGAGCAATCAGTTTGTTCAGTATCTAAATAGAGCAGCCTCCGGGAACATACCTGGGGTTATTATTATGAAGTTGATGATGCTGGAAATGCCTAATTTAATAGGCCTGCTTTTGCCTTTAGGGTTTTATATTGCCTTATTGTTGGCCTATGGCCGATTGTATGCTGAAAGTGAAATGACTGTAATGGTTGCTTGTGGTTATGGTCCCCGGCAATTATTAAAGCACAGTTTTATTATGGCTACTGTTGTTGCCGTTATTGTCGCAGCCGTTATGATTTGGGCTAGCCCCTTGATTGCCACAGAACGGGCAAAGCTGTTGCGTACTACGGGAATAAAAACATTAATTCAGACCATTATGCCGGGGCGATTTCATGCTATTAATGGCGGGCAGCAAGTATTTTATGTGCAATCAATGAGCCGGGATCATACTAAAGCAGAACAGATTTTTCTGGCAAAAAACAGTGTCAAAGATAATAAAATTCAATGGGATGTGTTATGGGCAGATAAAGCATTTGCTGAAACCGACCCAGATTCCGGCGAGGAATACATTGTTTTACAAAACGGGAAAGAATATCAGGGAACCCCTGGGCATGCAGACTATCAAGTGGCACAGTTTGTTGATTATAAAACACGATTACCTCATCCTATAGTGCGAATTAATGAAGACATCCGAACCGCTAAAACCAGCTCATTACTGCCATTCAATAATCCAGACCGGCAAAAAGCCGCCGAGCTTCAATGGCGTCTATCTATTCCCATTATGGTGTTAACGCTGACTTTTGTTGCCGTACCCTTAAGCCGGGTTAGTCCGCGTTCTGGTAAGTATGCCAAATTATTACCTGCTATCATCATTTATATTTTGTATGCCAACTTTATGTTTGTTGCGCGTGATGCAATCACTAATGGCACAATACCTGTATGGGTGGGAATGAGTTGGCTCCATCTGTGTGTACTGATGCTGGGGCTCTTTTTAATCTGGCGCAATCAAGTGAAGTTAGCATAAATATGAACATATTAGATCGATACATTGCAAAAACCGTATTATCAGCTATCGGTTTGGTCACTCTGATGCTAGCCGGACTACAGATTTTTATCTTGTTTGTGAATCAGCTCGATGATCTGGGTAAAGCTGATTTTGGGATGGCTCAGGCTGCTTTGTTTGTTTTCTTACAAATGCCTTATCAGGTTTATCTGTTTTTTCCGATGGCAAGCTTGCTGGGGTGTTTGATTGGTTTGGGCGTATTGGCCAGCCATAGTGAGCTCGTGGTGATGCGGGCGGCTGGAGTGTCTATAGGCCAAATTACAACTGCAGTTTTAAAAGCATCGGTCATTGTGATTATTTTCGTGACCCTGTTGGGCGAGGTTCTGACGCCTATCATGTCACACTACGCTAATGATCAGAAGGCTTCTGCATTAAGTGGTGGACAAGCATTGAGGACTCCCCAGGGAGTCTGGTTGCGTTTTGGCAATGATTTTATTTCGATAGGCTCAGTTCTCCCTGACAATATGTTGCAAAATGTCTATCAGTTTCGTTTTGATGAACACCATCATTTAAAAATAGCCCGTGAAATCAGCCAAATTAAATATGCAGATTACTCATGGATAGCTTATGATGTGAAGCAAACCGAGTTTTTAGACGATAAAACCCGGGCAACTCGATTTGATTCGCTACCTTGGGATGTGCCAGTAAAACCAAACATTTTGAATATAACCGGATCGAATCCTGATGAAATGACCCTGCATGAACTGAACCGTTATTTACGGGAACAAAAACGCAATCAACAAAATGTGCAAAATTATAAAATAGCATTTTTGCAACGGATTATTCAACCAGTAACCACTATGGTGATGATGTTATTAGCCATTCCCTTTATCTTTGGGCCCTTACGCTCATCAACTATGGGATCTAAATTGTTAGTAGGAGCAACCGTTGGTTTTGGATTTCATATCTTGAATCAATTTTTTGGCCCAGTAAGCCTGGTGTTTCAATGGCCTCCTGAAATCGCAGCTTTAGGTCCTACCTTAATTTTTGCCTTGATTGGCTTTTATCTAATGAAGCGTGTGAAATAATGGTGATACTAAGACATGTGATGGAGTTTCTGGTAAATCCTTTTTTTATCAGTCTGTTTTTGATTGCTTTGTGTACTCTCTTTTTATGGCGGCATAAGCACCCATTATTTGTTCGTAGAACGATGTTATTGGTACTTCTCGTCTTATGTGTCATAAGCACTGGATGGGTGCCAAGATACATGACTCATAAACTGGAATCTCGCTATGCAGTAGTGACTCAGGTTGCTCCTGAAGTGCATTGGGTTGTTGTATTAAGCGGAGGGCTAACCCAGCCATCAGGATTGCCTCCAAATAATTTATTATCTTCGGCAAGCCTTAAACGTTTGGTGGAGGGGGTAAGATTGCTACGTTCTTTACCTCAAGCCCAATTAATCTTATCAGGCGGAGGCTTTGAAGGGGATCAACCCGAAGCCTTGCTTTTAGCTGAGTTAACCAAATGGTTTTCTATTCCGCAGTCGCGCATCGTGCTAGAAGCTCATTCTATTAATACTGCAGATCAGGCAAGAGAACTAGCAAGCATTGTTAAAGATGAGCCTTTTTATTTAGTTACCTCAGCAATTCATATGCCACGCTCCATGGCTTTATGCCAAAGAGAGGGCTTACATCCCATTGCAGCACCGACTGACTTTACTTTTTATTGGAGTACGGATAACTGGATCAAACTAATGATTCCCAATACTTATAATCTGGCTTATTTTTCTATTGCCATGCATGAGATTCTGGGACGGGCATGGCATTGGGTATAATGCTCAAGAAGAGGTATATTGTATGCTGTATCCTTCTATCTGGAACTCTCCCGATTTTGACATATCACCCTCTGGTCCGTCCCTATCTGGCTCGGGGATGACAGGTTTACCTACAGCAAATATCCCTCCTGCACTGAGCGCTCCTGTTTTCACCTCAGGAATGTGTCTCAAACCAAGAGTTACTATGGAGGATTGACTAATTATTCGTTGTAATAGTTGAAATTGCTTAAAAGGCAATAACTCTAAATTATTATTGTGCAGATATAATTCTTTTAAGTGGGGCACTGCGAATAAACGAAGAATACAATCGAATTTTTTAGGATCAGTACAACTTTGATAAAGCTGATTATTGTTAAGGCTTATTGAGCTTAAGTGTTCATTTTTTACTACTGCCCGAACAAAATCTTCCCAATCTTTATCTGACCATTGGTTAAGGCCTGTAGCATTCAATGCCAAGCTTGAGGCTTTAGCGACGCTGTCCAAGAATACTCTTCGTTCATTATCTTTAATTTTTCCTAAACAATTATTGGCATACGTAAGCGAAACATTATGGGGCAGGCAATTAATAATATTTTGTAATTGAATGAAGTTGAGTTGGTGATAGGGACTATCAACAAAATTACCAAAAAGAATCAGATCAGGGGCGTACCAGTTGATACACAGTAAAATAGCCGCGCGTTGTTGCACGGATAATCCTGCTTGCAGTTCTAGATGAGTACTAAATTGAATGGGGTCATCCTCATTAGTTATTGCTTCGTGATGAAAGGCCGCCATTATTTGAGCTGGGCAGTATGTTCCAGAAAGGACATTATCAATGCGCGCATTATGGACATGTTGGTAACAGGCCGTTGTTAACATTAATAGAAAATTGGATTGTGAGGAGCTATGCTTTGTTTCACAAATTTCTTTAATGTCAGCAACTGCCTTAATATGGCTGTGTTTTGATAGAATTCCTACATAAGTTTTGTCCAGAAAATGCACTATGAGGTCACTTAGGGATTGCGAATTGTCTATACCTGTTTCTTGAGTAAAATCAAGAAATTTCATAATGGCACGAATACATTCTTTGCTATTAAATCTTTTGAAATTACCAGGCATTTTTTTCTCCGCGAAATTTAAATTTTTAAATCCCTTAAAGTCATTGGCAGGGAAGGGGCGTACTCATTTATCATGTTCAGACTATAGGGATCATCGGTTAATAGCAACTGGATGAATGACTTATAGAGCATCGTTCACGAAGCGTTTACTTATAAAAAATATCCTGGTTGCATCCAGGTTTGATTTTCACCCGTAGCTTGTGATGGCTATGGATCACACTACTTGTCCTGCAGCCCATCCTGATGACCAGGCCCACTGGAAATTATAACCACCTAACCAACCGGTTACATCAAGCGCTTCTCCAATAAAATAGAGACCTTGAACTTCATTTGCTTCCATGGTTTTTGATGAGATGGCATTACAATCTACTCCACCGATAGTCACTTCTGCTGTGCGGTATCCTTCGGTTCCATTAGGTTTTACGACCCAGGCTTGTATCAGATGGGCAATAGTTTCTAAATCGCGATTTGTCAGATCAGACAGTTTTTTTTCTGCCAGGCTCTTCGGTATAAATACTTCTACTACGCGTTTGGGCAAATAAAGGGACAATACTGAATTTAATTGCTTTTGCGGCATCTCTATTCTTGCGTCTTTTAAGGTTTCTAATAGCTCATGCTCAGGCAATAAATTAATATGGACGGCTTCGCCAGGATGCCAGTAGGATGAAAGTTGTAATATTGCCGGACCGCTTAATCCTCTGTGAGTAAAGAGCAAATCTTCACGGAATTGATTCCGTTGGTTTTCCACCAGGCTATCCATACCCACGCCGGAGAGTACTGAAATTTTTTCTTTGTCTGGAACATCCAGCGTGAATGGAACAAGTCCAGCTCTGGTAGGCCATACCTTGATGCCAAATTGCTCGGCTACCTTATAAGCAAAAGGGCTGGCACCCATGGTGGGAATAGAAAGACCGCCACTGGCTATGACCAAGGATTGGCAGTGAAAGACTCCTTTAGTGCTGAATATTTTATAACGGTGATCCGCTGATTTTTGGATTTTTTCAATAGAGGCATTTAAATGGATTACTGCATCGTTGTTATCACATTCTGTCAGTAACATATCGACTATGTCTTTGGATTTATTATCACAAAACAATTGGCCCAGAGTTTTTTCATGAAACGGGATGTTGTGTTTTTTTACCAGATTAATAAAGTCCCACTGGGTGTAGCGAGATAAGGCTGATTTGAAAAAATGGGGGTTATGGGAAAAATATTTTTCTGGTTCAATGTAGTAATTGGTAAAATTACAGCGTCCACCACCGGACATTAAAATTTTTTTTCCTGCTTTATTGGCATGATCCAGGACAACAACTTTTCGAGAACGTTTGCTGGCTTCAATCGCACACATTAAACCGGCGGCACCTGCGCCAATGATAACAATATCTACTTCTTGCATTTGGGTACTGCTCGTTAAAGACCAATCGATTAACCAGGGCATTTGAGGTTATCATCCTAAATGAGTGTGGTTGATCTGATACACTGGCTTAGTCAAATTATGGTTCACAATGTATCATTTTTTGGTTTGTGAATCTACAATATATCCTAATCTCTGAAGGGGATAGGTCTGAAGGGATTTACTTTGGGATCTGAGGAAAGTAACGCTGGATTTTGGATGAGTTCAATTTTCTGTTGACGGTTCTTTTTCTTGATTGCCCGTTCCAGCTGCATTGCAACAATTTTATCCCCATCAATTCTCCAACATTGTGCAATATGAACGGGCTTGAAACTTCGTGTGTATTTACAACGGCCTGTTCCGTGCAGATGAGATAAATAGCGTTTTTCGAGATTATCAGTATAACCAGTGTAATAACTTTGATTATCACAAAGTAGTATGTATACCCAATAATCTTTTTTAGACATATCCGGAACCTTAATCTATTCTTTAAGCAGAATGTTTGGCTTAATCAGTTAATCTTATCTGGAACTCATCAACTTATTTTAGTACAGAATGGTTACACTGCCTATTCTTCTTAAGAATTCTGCTTTGGCTTATAAACAAGAATGAGTATGAAATTACTGAAAAGGAGTTCGGCATGAATATTTCGTTTATTGGTCTGGGTAAAATGGGTTCCGCAATGGTCGAGCGTCTTTTGCATGCGGGGTATTCGGTAACTGTATTTAATAGAACGCCAACAAAAGCATTGCCGCTTGTGAAGCTTGGTGCAAAGTATGCTGATTCTCTTCTTATGGCCGTGAACGATGCAGACGTAGTCATGAGTTGTCTGTTAAATGACCAAGCTGTTTTGAGCATGGTTAACGATGCAATTCGACACTTTAAGCCCAAGGCTATTCATGTGTGTCTGTCTACCATTTTGCCAGATACCTCTGCCACTCTTAAGGAGTTACACGAACAAAATAACAGCAGTTTTGTTTCGGCTGTCGTGTTAGGAATTCCTAAAGTGGTTCAAAAAAGCGGGGCGACTGCTTATTGTGCAGGATCTGAAAAAAATTTAGAAACTGTTTTGCCATTGCTTAAGTCCTTTTCAGCAGAAGTCATCAGTTTGGGAGATAATATTAAAGCGGCCAATACTATGAAAATCTGCCTCAATTACAGTTTGGCAACGGCACTTGAACTGATCAGTGAGCTTTATGTGTTTGCTGAAAAAAGCGGTCTTGATAATGAATTTGTAAAAATGAGTTTACATCAGATCTACGGCCATCCTGCATTTAAACTTTATATTGATAAAATATACGATCGTAATTTTGATGAGGTCAATTTTGATATGCTGGGTGGGAATAAGGATATTACTATTTTCCAGGAGGCTTTTGCCCGAGCAGGTGTTGTTCCTGAGTTAGGTAATGTAATGAAGTCGCGCTATATTTCAGCTTTGGCTAATGGAATGGCACAGAAAGATTGGAGTGCTATCTATGACGTTATCCGGGTCCAATCAGGTCTCGCTAAATAAAGTATCTTATCTCGCTGTTTTTAATTGTTAAGCCCGTGTGTTCTGAATAGGATAACGGGCTCATCTCTTGTTATTATTGTTTGGAATTGGGGGCAACGGTATTCTTAATAATTCTAGTGCCATCCTTATTAATTATCAGTTTTGAGCCATCAGGGTGTTCTTCCACAGAAGAGCCGTC
>NZ_CALMPD010000015.1 GCF_937871865.1 uncultured Legionella sp. | reverse complement strand
TGTTTTTATGTCGCATCTATTCCATCGATTGTCTTCTAGAAGTTTGGCAGTTAACCCTTTTTTCTTTTCTGTCTCTGTTGGGTATGCATTGTGAATAGTGAACACAATCACTGACGGGGTAAGATTGGCAGGTATATCATGCTTCCTGACACCTTGATTTCCACGACTTATATGAATGTAAATTTGCAAATTATCTGCGTTATGTTCCGCTATGAGACGACCGATTATCTGATTCCAATCAATCTCAAGCGGTTCCATTTTAATTTTTTTCAAATTTGAATTAAGGCGCTGAATATGTCTATCAACAAAAAATGGCTGCCCATGATACACAGGAAGAACCTCATAGACAGCGTCACCAAACAGAAATCCACGATCAAAAATCGAGATTTTTGCGTCTGACAAGTGACAATATTCTCCATTCACATATGCGATATTCATAGTTCAAGTTGTCCTAGGAACCAAACCATCCTTTAAAGGCAAGACGAATAGCATCTTTTGATCGAGTGTAAAAACCGCCAGCTTCTATTGTTTGTAGTGCATACAGTGGTCGTGTAGCAACAACATTGCTATCAAACTGAACAACTAATTCACCAATTTTGTCGCCTTTTTTAATCGGCGCTTGTAAATATGCTGGAATTTTTGTTGAAATGTTCAATCGCTGATATTGTCCTGCAGGTATGGTTATATATTGAGCGTCAGTTAAGCCAACAGTAACTTTATCTATTGTACCTTTGTAAAGAGGAAGCTCCGTTATGCTTTGGCCTGATTTGTATAATTGGTGGGTTTCAAAAAATCTGAAGCCATAATTAAGTAACTTTTCACTATCATCGGCTCTTGATGAGTCGCTTGGTTCGCCAAGAACAACGGCTAATAAACGCATATTGTCGCGTTTTGCAGAAGACACCAGGCAATATCCTGCTTCATTCGTATGGCCAGTTTTTATGCCATCTACCTGATTATCTCTCCATAACAGGCGATTTCTGTTAGGCTGGCGTATGCCGTTATAAGTGAACCATTTTTGCTTATACCAGGAATAGTATTGTGGAAAATCTGAAACAAGAGCTCTACCTAAAATTGCCAGGTCTTTTGCTGTTGTATATAAATCTGGATCAGGAAGGCCTGTACTGTCAGTGAAATGGCTGTTTTTCATCCCTAAATTTTGTGCTTGCTGATTCATAATATCAGTAAATGCACCTTCTGTGCCACCGATATGTTCCGCCATAGCGACACATGCATCATTTCCTGAATCAACAATAATCCCTTTCAGTAAATCCTCAACAGGAACTTGCTGTCCTTCTTTGATAAACATTCGTGAACCACCAATTTTCCATGCCTCCCGACTCACTCTGACATTGTCATTTAAGTGAATTTGTTCGTGATGCAATGCATTAGAAACGACATATAATGTCATCATTTTTGTCAAGCTTGCGGGGGGCAGACGTTCTTCGCTGTTTTTTTCTGCAAGGATTTTTCCACTATTCACATCAATTAGAATGTATGCTTTGGCATTCAAAACAGGAGCTGCAGGGGTTACAAACGGTTTATTAGTAACTGTAGGAGTAGGCCTCGTCAAGTCAGTTGCAGTCGGAAGTGAATCATCAGCAACTGAGTGATTTGATTGGATCAATAATGTAATAAAAAACAGAGTCGTCAATAAAAAAGACGTGGCTTTAGTCATGTTGTTACCTGATGTAGTTACAAAATCAGGTATCTTAGCACAGCCTTTTACACGCATCCAAATAGCATGATAAAAATATTGGTTATATTTTCGTTTTTCTTTAATTATTCCAAATAAATTAACTACAAAACTTCGAAACGTTCTGATTTTTAGGTATATTAGTGTTCAATAACAATAATAAAATCAGAGAATATGCGAATAATACTAATAGCTATCATTGTTTTACTTTCCGGTTGTCAGACTAAGAGACCGCCTGAAGTAACGACTGGGAAACAAGGAAACTCTCAATCGCAAGCCTCCAAAAACAGTGCATTGTATGATCGATATAAAAATAAACATAACCGCTACACTATTCAACAGGATGGTGCTCCATCGAAACAAAAACAACTAAACTTTAAAGAACCGGTTCCAACAAAAGAACCGCTCAGTCGTTACGGTAATCCTTCCGAATATTACGTGGATGGCAGAACCTATGAAGTAATGAAAAGTTCTACCGGATATAAAACCAGAGGAGTGGCGTCGTGGTATGGTACAAAATTTCATAAGCAGAGAACGTCGAGTGGCGAGCCATATGACATGTATGTTATGACTGCCGCTCATAAAACACTTCCATTACCGACTTATGTCAAAGTGAAAAATCTTGATAATGGCCGGGTTGCAATAGTTAAAGTGAATGACCGTGGTCCCTTTCATGCTGATAGAGTCATTGATCTGTCTTATGCCGCTGCTTTGAAACTCGGGGTTTTCCCCAAAGGCACAGCTAATGTAGAAATTGAAACATTGATGGGGCCTGCGGGCGAAGCTCACTATTATCTTCAGGCAGGGGCATTTTCTTCTGAAGTATTCGCAATAAAACTAAAAGAAAAACTGACACAGATTACTCCATCCCCAGTATTCATAGAACACTATAAGCAGCATTACATAGTAAGGGTAGGGCCGTTTGGCAGTAAAGCCATGTCAGACAATCTTAAATCCAAATTGGCAAGCAATGGAGTAACTGGTTCGTTCTCTGTATTAATATAATTTAATAAAAGAGAACTGTTTTCGTACAGTTCTCTTTTTTTGGCACCGAGACTCCCACTTATAATTTAAGAATGTAAATGTACTTTTATAAATAAATTCATTATTGAAACATAATAATTGATAGCTAATTCGTGGATTAATAGATAAAATTATCTCTTAATTTTGGTTAAAACCATCCAATTTATTAATGAGGCACACTACTGATGCATGATGGCTCTGTATTTTATACAATCTTTTTAATATTTGCTGGGGCTGCATTTTTTTCCACACTTGTTTTATACACTAAGCAATCGCTATTAGTAGCTTACATTCTTTTAGGGGCTGTTTTTGGTCCTTGGGGATTAAAACTTGTTTCTGATGTTACAACAGTACAGCAAATTGGAGACATTGGTATTGTTTTTCTATTGTTTTTATTAGGGTTACATTTGCAGCCGCAAAATCTGGTTCATATGCTGAAAAAGGTAACATGGATAGCTGTAATCAGCTCTGTACTATTCGCTGCTATGGCCTACTGTATTGGAAGATGGTTCGGGCTTACTGTTACTGAGTCATGGGTTTTGGGAGCATCAATGATGTTTTCAAGTACCATTATTGGGCTAAAATTATTACCTACAACAATACTGCACCATCAGCATACCGGTGAGGTAATGATAAGTGTTCTTTTAATGCAGGACGTTATCGCGATTATTATACTTATTCTCATCAACGGGGCTCATCAAGGTGGTGGCTTGTCGTTTGACGATTTGGTTCTGGTTCTTATTGCGCTACCGGCTCTTTGTTTATTTGCGTTTGCTTTTGAACGCTACATTCTCATTAAATTGTTGGCTCGTTTTGATAGAACACAGGAATATGTCTTTTTACTTTCTATCGGCTGGTGTCTTGGACTGTCTGTACTGGCTCAAAAGCTTGGGCTGTCAGAGGATATCGGTGCTTTTGTAGCTGGAGTCGCTTTAGCTGCGAGCCCCATATCATTGTTCATTGCAGAAAGTCTAAAGCCTTTAAGAGATTTTTTCCTTGTTATGTTCTTTTTTACCATCGGTGCTACGTTCAATTTTGGTTATGCTGCTCAAGTAGTTTTACCGGCTGTGATCCTCGCGGTTCTGATTCTGGTTATTAAACCGTTGTTGTTTTACATTCTTTTGGTTCGATCTGGTGAAAAAAAACCGATTGCAAAAGAAGTCGGCTATCGTTTAGGACAAGGAAGCGAGTTTTCCTTGCTTGTTGCAAGTATTGCATTAAGTACTAAATTGATTTCAGATGTTGCTTCTAATTTAATCCAGGCAACAACAATTTTAACGTTTATTGTCTCATCGTATCTTGTTGTATTGAAATATCCAACACCTATAGCCTTGTCAGAAAAAATGCGTAAGGATTAAAATAATGAAATTAATGGTTGTTGTTTTGTGCTTACTAAGTGAGCGATTTTTGATTCACTCCCTTTCTTATCAGCGCTTTTCCTGGTTTGGAAATTATGTGTCGTTGATAAGTAAATCTATTAAAGATAATCACTTGTTTTGTAATCCATGGATGATGCTTGGAATCATAATTCTTCCTATTATTACTGTAACGTCAGTTGTTTATTTACTTTTTTGTCATTTGGTTTGGGGGCTTGCAGGCTTAATTCTAAGTGCATTGATTTTTTTCTATTGTCTTGGACCTGACAATGCCTTTTATCCGCTAAGTAAAGGAGCAAATGGAGATACTCCTAATGCTGAGGTCGCTCATTATTTTGCATTAGTTAATGGTCAATTATTTACAGTGATCTTCTGGTATGTAATTGGCGGGCCTATTGCTGCATTGACTTACAGATTGTTTAGCTTATCCAGAGCTACTGAATCTGTACATCAACAGGCAACACAAGTAACTGAAATTCTGGAATGGGTACCTGCACGAATTACTGCATTGCTCTTTTTATTAGTTGGGAATTTTCAACGAGGGTTTGCTACATTTATAAAATATATGTTGACTACCCCGAACACAAATAACCAATTGTTGAGCGAATGTGGTTTGCATGCAGTTCGCGTAGATGATGTTGAAGAAGTGCCAATTCCTGCGGCTGAAGCATTAGTTGAACAGGCAGTAATTGTTTTAGTGGTTTTTATTGCATTGTTTACTTTGGTTGCCTGGTTGTAACATTGTAGTTAACTCTAACTTATTGCAGGACTAAACTATGAATTATCTTTTTCGTCTGTTTTATTGCACTGTATTTATAGTCCTTTCTGGTTGTGCTATTCAACAACAAAACATAGCCAAGCCCAAGGATGTCAATCAATGTCTTCAATTATGTGAGCAACGTTTTGATTCATGTAAACAACAGTGTTCAGATAATTGCCCAAGGTGTTCTCGTATTGCTTCTGATACGGCGGCACTAGATTACATGGAGTATGTTCATGATAAGCAAGTTCAAGGTGGATATATTACACGTGGGTTGAATTCTTACCGTGATCCACTACAATGCCGGAAAGTAACATGTAATTGTATTTCGGATTTCCTTACCTGCAAACAGGGATGCACCGGTGTAATACAAAAAAGATTACAAGCTGTACCATACTGTACATAAAATTTTTGAAAGTCGGGGAACTTTTTGATGGCAAATGAAACTAATTTTGATTTGGATCCAATTGAAACGCGTGAATGGCTGGATGCCTTGCAATCTGTTTTTGCCAATGACGGCAACGAGCGTGCTGCATTTCTTTTACAACAGCTTTTGAATAAAGCGAATGCAGAAGGAGTTAAGTTGACCAGTTCAATTAATACTCCTTACAGAAATACTATAAAACCATATGAAGAAAAACAAATGCCTCCTGATGAAGGTATCGGTAAACGCATCAGTGCATTAATTCGTTGGAATGCAGTTGCTATGGTGTTAAGAGCAGGTAAATATGCTCCTGAGTTAGGCGGCCATATAGCTTCTTATGCTTCTTCATCAACACTCTATGAAACAGGCTTTAATTATTTCTTTAAAGGCCCAAATGGTGAAAATGGTGGTGATTTACTTTATATTCAGGGACATTCTTCTCCTGGAATCTATGCAAGGGCATTTCTTGAAGGACGTTTATCAGAAGATAAACTGAATAAATTCAGACAAGAAGTTGAAGTTGATGGATTGTCGTCTTATCCTCATCCATGGCTGATGCATGATTTTTGGCAATTTCCGACTGTATCAATGGGACTTGGTCCATTACAAGCGATATACCAGGCTCGGTTTTTAAAATATCTTGAAAACAGAGAATTAATCAAGGCAGAAGGACGTAAAGTCTGGGCCTTCCTTGGTGATGGCGAGATGGATGAACCTGAATCTGTTGGAGCTCTAAGTATTGCAGCAAGAGAAAAGCTCGATAACCTTATTTTTGTTGTTAACTGTAATCTGCAACGATTAGATGGCCCTGTTCGAGGCAATGGCAAAATTATTCAGGAACTGGAAGGTGTATTTCGCGGTGCAGGCTGGAATGTTATAAAAGTGATATGGGGCGGTCGCTGGGATCCTTTATTTGCATGCGACAAAGATGGATGGATGCAAAAACGGATGGAGGAGTGTCTGGATGGCGATTATCAATCATATAAAGCTAACGATGGCTCTTATGTAAGACAGCATTTCTTTAATCAGTATCCAGAATTGAAAAAAATGGTGGATAATTTGAGTGATGATGAAATCTGGCGCTTAAACAGAGGTGGCCATGATCCCCAAAAAGTGTACGCGGCTTATGCTCAGGCAGTAGAGCATAAAGGTAGTCCGACTGTTATTTTAGCCAAAACGATTAAAGGCTATGGAATGGGGGCTGCTGGTGAGGGACAAAATATTACTCATCAACAAAAGAAAATGACCTTGGAACAACTAAAGGCATTTAGAGATAGATTTAGTATCCCGGTTAGTGATGAGAATATAGCTGAAATTCCATTTTATAAACCAGCTGATGATAGTCCGGAAATAAAATACATCAAAAAACAAAGAGAAAATCTGGGTGGGTATTTGCCTTTTAGATCTTCAGATGTTCCTGCATTAAAGATACCACCATTGTCTGATTTTTCTTCAGTTACTCATGGTTTGGGCGATAGAGAAATTTCATCAACAATGGCTTTTGTTCGTATTCTTTCTATTTTATTAAAGAATAAAGATATAAATTCAAGAATTGTTCCTATTGTTCCTGATGAATGCAGAACTTTTGGAATGGAAGGCTTATTCCGCCAAATTGGAATTTACTCACCAGTTGGTCAATTGTATACACCGGTTGATCGTGAACAAGTCATGTATTACCGTGAAGCCAAAGATGGGCAAATACTAGAAGAGGGTATTAATGAAGCTGGGGCGTTTTGTTCGTGGATTGCTGCGGCAACTTCATACAGTTCCAATAAACTAGCGATGATACCATTCTATATTTATTATTCTATGTTTGGATTCCAACGAATTGGTGATTTGGCATGGGCTGCTGGTGATATTCAAGCAAGAGGCTTTTTGCTTGGTGGTACTGCTGGAAGAACAACATTAGCAGGTGAAGGATTGCAGCATCAGGACGGCCACAGTCACTTGTTTGCGTCAACGATCCCTAACTGCGTATCTTATGATCCTACGTTTGCCTATGAACTTGCAGTGGTAATCCAGAATGGTTTATACCGCATGTTCGAAAAACAAGACAGCGTGTTCTATTACATTACTGTGATGAATGAAAATTACATACAACCTGATATGCCTGAAGGTGTTGAAGATGGAATTATTCGTGGGATGTATGTATTTAAAGAGCATAAAAAGAAATCCAAACATCATGTTCAATTAATGGGAAGTGGTACTATATTGCTTGAAGTCATTAAAGCGGCACAAATGCTCGAAGAGGATTACTCAATAACCTCAGACATTTGGAGTGTTACCAGTTTTAATGAATTACGCCGCGATGGATTAGCTATTGAACGTCATAACGCATTGCATCCTGATGAAAAAGCGCAAGAATGCTATGTCACCGCCCAATTAAAAGATAAAGAAGGGCCGGTTATTGCCGCGACTGATTACATGCGTATCTACGCAGATCAGATTAGACCTTATGTACCAAATCGTTATGTAACGTTAGGAACTGATGGTTATGGTCGAAGCGATACCAGAGAGCGTTTACGGCATTTCTTTGAAGTTGATGCCAAATTTATTGTTCTGGCAGCTTTAAATGCATTAGTCGCCGAGGGAACTATAGACAAGTCTAAAGTGACTGACGCAATAAAGCGTTACTCGATTAATCCAGATAAATTAGATCCAGTTACCCATTAGTTAAACTGATGAAGCATATTTTAAAATACAGTTTAATTAAATGCTGAGGATAGATATGGCAAATGAAATAGAAATTAAAGTCCCTGACATCGGTGGAGCCAGTCAGGTAGATGTAATTGAAATATTAATAAAAATTGGCGATCAAATTACTATAGATACTCCTTTGGTTACTCTGGAGTCTGATAAAGCCAGTATGGAAATTCCTTCTCCAGTAGAAGGAATTGTCAGTCGTATTTCTTTAAAAGTTGGTGATAAAGTTTCTGAGGGCGATGTAATTTTAATCGCATCTTCTGAACAAGCAGCAGAAAGTGCAAAGGAAGAGAAACAACCCCAAGCAGCTGCCGAAGCTAAAGAGATCAAGGACGCTTCAGTGCCAGAGAAAAAAAACCAAAGTGCAGGTTCACAATCTGTTGAGGTTCGAATTCCTGACATTGGCGGAGCAACGGATGTAGATGTTATTGATGTATTGGTTAAATCCGGTATGGCTATAGAAAAAGATCAGGCTTTAGTCACTCTTGAAGGGGATAAGGCTACAATGGACATACCATCTCCTTATGCAGGAACTGTAAAAGAAGTCAAAATCAAATTAGGCGATAAAGTAGCCCAAGGATCATTGGTCATGATCTTGGATGCTGTTTTATCTGATGAACCGGTGGACCAGAAAAATGATTCACTAGAACAGAAACAAGTGGTCGCTGAGCAGCCAGTTAAAGACATTGAAAAAACGGGCTCATCACCAGTTGCAGTCAGTTCTTCTTCTGAATCGATTGAGCATTCTGATATTGTGTCTGCAGGTCCCGCTGTAAGACGTTTAGCTAGAGAGTTAGGCGTTAATTTAGCTTTGATAAAAGGAAGCGGACGTAAAACTCGAATTACAAAAGAAGACATTCAGTCTTATGTTAAAAGCCGATTAAGTGAGCAACCTGCTTCAACTGGTTTTAGCTTACCAACCGTTCCGCCTATAGACTTTAGCAAATTTGGCGAGATTGATACTAAGTCATTGAATAAAATAAAGAGATTGACCGGGGCTAATGTTCACCGCTCCTGGATTACCATTCCGCATGTAACTCAATTTGATGAAGCGGATATTACCGATTTGGAAGCTTTTAGAAAATCAGAAACCGAACATTCTAAAAATTCAGGTTATAAATTAACAATACTTGCCTTTGTTTGCAAAGTAGTAAGTAAAGCGTTAAATGCATTTCCTCAATTTAACTCATCATTGAGTGCAAATGGCGAAGAGCTCATTTATAAAAAATATTGCAACATTGGTATTGCTGTTGAAACTGAGAATGGCCTGGTAGTACCGGTTATAAAAAATGTTGATAAGTTATCTGTTGGTGATATTGCTATGGAAATGGCTCGTTTAAGCACTAAAGCGCGCGAAAAAGGATTAATGCCCGCAGATATGTCTGGAGGTTGTTTTACAATTTCAAGTTTAGGCGGCATAGGCGGAACGTCATTTACACCTATCGTAAATAGCCCGGAAGTTGCAATACTTGGCTTATCTCGCTCATCGATGAAACCGGTTTATGATAAAGGAGAGTTCAAGCCAAGATTAATGCTTCCTCTTTCTTTATCTTATGATCATCGAGTTATTGACGGTGCTGAAGCCGCGCGATTTGCTCGTTACATCTGTGAAAACTTATCTGATATCAGAAGAGTTTTACTCTAAGCTTATGAGATGATTTGATTATAATTTATAAAATGAGGCATTAACGATGGCTAACAAAATTAAAACTGATGTTGTGGTTTTAGGCAGTGGACCTGGTGGATATACTGCAGCATTCAGAGCAGCAGATCTAGGGAAGAAAGTAGTATTGGTCGAACGGTTTGATTCACTGGGCGGTGTTTGTTTAAATGTTGGTTGTATTCCATCCAAAGCTTTGTTGCATATAGCTAAAGTTGTAGACGAAGCCCATGAAATGGCAGATCAAGGTGTATCCTTTGGTAAACCCAAACTGGATAATACGAAATTAGTTGCCTGGAAAAACTCCGTAGTTTCAAAACTAACTGGAGGATTAAAAGCATTATCCAAACAACGCAAAGTAGAAGTTCTTACAGGTGAAGGAAAATTTTCAGGCACTCATCAAGTAATTGTTGAAACAAAAGATGGTCCTGTTGAAGTTGAATTTGATAATGCCATTATTGCTGTTGGTTCAGAGTCTATTAATTTACCGTTTATTCCAGAAGATAAACGAATATTCAGCTCTACAGGAGCATTAGAGCTAGCAGATATCAAAGGAAGTATGCTTGTTTTAGGTGGCGGAATTATTGGCTTGGAAATGGCAACTGTTTACTCTTCCCTCGGTGTAGAGGTTACTGTTGTTGAATTTATGGATCAACTAATACCTGGAGCTGACGTGGATTTAGTTAACGTGCTTCAAAAGCGCATGACTAAAAAAGGTGTTAAATTCTTGCTAAAAACCAAAGTAACTGCTGTTGAAGCTAAAAAAGACGGTATTTATGTTTCAATGGAAGGCGAGCATGGCACAGATAAGCCTTTATGCTTCCAGCAAGTTCTTGTCTCAGTAGGGCGGAAACCTAATGGTGGAAAGATCAATGCTGAAAAAGCGGGCGTGAATGTAGATGAACGCGGATTTATTAAAGTTGATAATCAATTAATAACCAACGTACCTCATATTTTTGCTATTGGTGATGTTGTTGGTCAACCCATGTTGGCTCATAAAGCAATACCTGAAGGAAAAGTTGCAGCAGAAGTTATTGCTGGCAAGAAACATTATTTTGAACCAAAATGTATTGCTAGTGTAGCCTATACTGATCCTGAGTTGGCTTGGGTTGGTTTAACTGAAAAAGAAGGCAAAGAAAAAGGCATCAATTACGAAAAAGCAACGTTCCCTTGGGCTGCAAGTGGTCGTGCATTAAGCATGGGACGTGAGGAAGGAATGACTAAGCTATTATTCTGCCCAGATACAAATCGTATATTGGGAGCAGGGATAGTCGGGATTAATGCCGGAGATTTGATTGCGGAAACTGCTTTAGCGATTGAAATGTGTTGTGATGTTGAAGATATTGCTCTGACAATTCACCCTCATCCGACCTTGTCCGAAACTATAGCGCAAGCAGCTGAAGCTTTTGAAGGAACGATAACTGATCTTTATTTACCTAAAAAGAAAAAAAATAAAGAGTAATAAAACAAGATCGGAGGGTTTATCCAACGAGACAGTTTACTCTATTAGGAACATTATTAACGACATTGACTGGAAACATAAGTGTCGTTAATGTTTTATCCTGGTTTCCCAGGTGAAAAATAGACTATATTTTTATCTACTAGGGAGCTGTTGATATTTAATCTGGAGTTCCGAGGTGCTGTGGTTTATCCACAGCATTTATGGAGCTCGAAGCCATAGGTTTCGTATGAAATGTCAATAGACTCTAATTTAAAATAAAGACAGTATAAATAAATATTTTTTAGGAAAATACTGGGAGCATGGAATGATACTGAACATTCGTCGTATGAAGGAATCAGATATAGACAATGTTTATACTATTGAAACCAGTGTTCATCTTGCACCATGGAGCAAAGATATATTAAGAGACTGTGTTCTGGTCGGTTATGATTGCAGAGTACTTGAAATAAATAATGGTGATAGTCCCATTCTTGGTGGTTATATTATATCGCGCATTAACAATCATAGCTGCCATATCTTAAATATTTGTATTGCAAAACCACTACAATCCAAGGGACTAGGCAGAAAACTCTTACAAACAGTTCTTTATTCTTTAACCAAATTTACAGATACAACATCTGTGATCCTTGAGGTTCGGCCAAGTAATTTGAGTGCAGTTCATCTTTATCAATCGATGGGATTTGAACTTGCTGAAGTTAAAAAGGACTATTATAAAGATGATCATGGGGTTGAAGATGCGATTTTACTAAAGAAAATACTCCAAGCCTAAGCTTTAATTGGGCTCTAAAGCCCCCCCCTGAGGTGCTTCTCTGATAACACAGAATATCAACAATTAAGACAACTGTAATTGTGATTTTTCATCTACAGATGGTGTTTCGATGTTCATGGTTTCGGAAGCTAGAATACTAAATTTCGATACGCTAACAGATGATGCTTGCTTGGAAGATTGAGCAAGCTACGGTTTACTAACATCAATTGAGTAGGGAATATACTTAACAAGGATCCAACCTTGCTTGCCTAGTGTGTATGTAGGGTATAAATTTGATTTAATACCTTATAGGGTATAAATTTGATTTAATACCTTATAGGGTATAAATTTGATTTAATACCTTATAGGGTATAAATTTAGCAATAAAATATATAGGGAGTCATCAGTGGCATTTATTCGTTCACCTAACGAACTCGCATTAATAGTTCTGAGCCAACGTAAAAAACAAGGCCTTAGTCAATTGGAGGTTGGTAAATTAGTCGGCCTCACGCAGAAAACAATTTCAGGATTTGAAAATAAACCAGAAAGCACTCAACTGGAAACGTTGTTTAGAATATTATCAGCGCTAAACCTCGATGTAAAAATATGCAGTAAAATAGGGGTAGAAAACGAAGCTTCAGAATGGAAAAATGAATGGTAATGAACAAAAGAAAGCAAGTATTAACTATTTTAATGAATGGGAGCTTGATAGGGACCTTAGAGAAACTAAAACAAGGTAATTTAGCGTTTACTTATGCTCATGAATGGCTAAATACAGCAGGAGCACGTCCAGTATCGTTATCGCTACCACTTATTAGCGAATCATTCTCTGGTGATGTCGTTTACAATTTTTTTGACAATTTATTGCCTGATAATCGGCAAATAAGAGCACGTATTCAAGCTAAATTTCACATTACAACTGATCAACCATTCGACTTGTTAGCCAGTATCGGAAGAGATTGTGTGGGTGCTATTCAACTGATTGAAGGAACAAACCTTAATTTTAGTAAAGAGATTAACTTCGAGACTTTGGATATAAAACAAATGGCCTCGATTTTACGTAATTATAAGAGCAATCCTCTTGGAATGATGAATAATGATGAGGAGTTCCGTATTTCCATTGCTGGGGCGCAAGAAAAAACAGCTTTTCTATATTATAAAAACAATTGGTGTCGACCTTTAAAGGAAACACCAACTACTCACATATTTAAATTACCCATAGGATATATTCCACAAAATCAAATTGATTTGAGTGATAGCTGTGAAAATGAATGGTTATGCTCCCAGATTGCAAGAGGTTTTGGGTTGCCGGTAGCTGATTGTGAGATATTATATTTTGAAGATGTAAAAGTCTTATCTGTAGTAAGATTTGACCGAAAAATGTCTGCTGATAATAAATGGATTATGAGATTACCACAAGAAGACATGTGTCAAGCACTTGGTTATTCACCAAATCTTAAATATCAATCTGATAATGGGCCCGGAATTAAAGATATTATGAAGTTATTACTGGGTT
>NZ_CALMPD010000014.1 GCF_937871865.1 uncultured Legionella sp. | reverse complement strand
CCGTCAGTTGGCTGAGGCCAAGCAGGAAAACGGCAATGAAACCCAAGCCTTGAAAAAGGAACAGGAGCGATTAACCTCACAACTGGCTGAAAGTAAATTAGCTCTGCAAGAGTTAATCCGTCAGTTGGCTGAGGCCAAGCAGGAAAACGGTACTGAAACCCAAGCCTTGAAACAGGAACAGGAGCGATTAACCTCACAACTGGCTGAAAGTAAATTAGCCCTGGAAGAGTTAACCCGTCAGTTGGCTGAGGCCAAACAGGAAAACGGCAATGAAACCCAAGCCTTGAAAAAGGAACAGGAGCGATTAACCTCACAACTGGCTGAAAGTAAATTAGCTCTGCAAGAGTTAACCCGTCAGTTGGCTGAGGCCAAGCAGGAAAACGGCAATGAAACCCAAGCCTTGAAAAAGGAACAGGAGCGATTAACCTCACAACTGGCTGAAAGTAAATTAGCTCTGCAAGAGTTAACCCGTCAGTTGGCTGAGGCCAAGCAGGAAAACGTCAATGAAACCCAAGCCTTGAAACAGGAACAAGAGCGATTAACCACACAATTGGCTGAGAGCAAATTGGCTCTGGAAGAGTTAACTCGTCAGTTGCTTGAGGGCAAGCAGGAAAACAGTACTGAAATTCAAGGATTAAAACAGGAACTGCATAAATTGTCCCAACAAAAAGAGGATGATAAATTAGCATTAGAACGCATGGCCAAAGAGCTAGAGCAGACCAAAAAAGAATTTTTAACCGCACTAAGCCTGATACAGAACAAGAAACCCAGAAGAAGGGATAGTTCCAGAGGGCAATATGACGAGTTAAATGATCGCTTTATTAATCAAGAAGAGTTGATTCAAAAACTGGTATCGCCAAATGAGCTCAAATGTGCACGATTGATTGAAACCTCGTTAATACCGTTAACTCAATCTTATTTGAATCATTTGATTGAAGCTGCAAGGTCAATTAATCCAATAATAAGCAAGAAGCAGTCCTATAATAGCCTGCCAGATTTTGTCGGTAATGATTCTGATGCAGAGCAATATTTTAAGATAGATGTGAAATATACTATCACTAAAAATTTGTTGAACCTGCTAGAAGATAAGAAAACAACTCCATTACCTAGTGAACGAATCATATTATTCACTCAACAATTGAATAAGGACAATAAGCAACTTAGACAACATCGAGACTCTGAATGGATGCAATTTTTTAAAGGATGTATGGTCGCAATTGGTATTGTATGTACAGGTATTATCCCTGGGATAATCGCTTTGCTTGCCTATTCAAGTTATGCTGGAAAATCATCTCCATTATTTTTTAGCAGGACTGAAGGAGAAGAATTTTCAGCCGCAGCGGAAGAACATTTGGCTAATGCACCAATTTTAGTAAATTAAGCTCTAAACTGTTCTATTTTTATCATTTAGTTAACTATTTTTTCTCTTTTACGAACAAATAGTTAACTAAAATTTGTTTATATTTACCCCAAATGATCACTTATTTAACACACTCTTAATAATCGTAGAATATACTAATAGAAATAACTGAAAAACAGGAATTAAGATGTCTTTCACTTTAACGCTATTAGGGACAGATACTACTTACACACCCGGTCATCTTGATGATGCCTATGATAAAGCTGAAACATTAAGCTACCTATCTACAATGATACAAGGAGATCAGCGGCCTTCTGACTCGGTTACTGAGTTCAGAAATACTCATGTTGCTGTTGTCGATGGCCCAACGACCTTAGGAGTGGAAGTAGGAGATAGAATTGCACGAGGAGTAGAGGCAATACTCGAAGCAATAAGCCGAGGCGAAGAAAATATTAATATTATTGCTCACAGTCGCGGGGCAGTAGAAGCAATACTTGTTGCCCATGAAATAGAACGAATACAAACGCTCTTGGCTAATCCTCCATATGACCCAACAAAACTAGGCAATAGTGTATGTAAGTATACAAAAGCAGCCATGAACGGGGAGCATGCATCAAAATTTTCAGATCTGGATTTGAGCAAAGTTGCTGAGCATATTTCCAAGGTAAAACTATCTCTTTTAAATATAGATCCCGTACCTGGTGGGAATTATATGGGTATAACTCATGTATCTACTCTTGCATGGAGAGATCCGAGATTTTATACCGTACCAAAAATAGTTACAGAATATGAACAATACACTTATGAAAATGAGCGAACACGCTGTTTCAAATCTATAATTCCCAAATGTGCCTCACCAGAAACTCAGATGAAACTTCACAGTTTGCCTGGTCATCATGGCACTGGCTCTGGAAATCTCCTTGATCAGCAGCGAAATCCAGTTCCTAACGGTACTACGAAACACGTACAAGAATTAGTTATTGTAAAAATAATCGAGTTTTTGAAAAAAAATGGAGTTGCCCTTACACCGAGTCAGCAGATTGACGATCCTTTTAAAGACATCATTTCTAAACTATTTGATGGCGATAAATATTCTCCTGATTTTAAAAAGCAAGCTCAAGCATTGTCCTTTGAATTATATAATCAGATTATAGAAAATCGTGAAGCCTATCGTCATTTCAACACAACGTCCTATCCTACATTAGGGCAAGAACAGGCATTATTAAAAAAAATATGGAACGTTGTTGATCAACGGATAGTCCATTATCAGGCGCATAATGACACGTATTTAGAGTCAGTGGTTCCTCCCGTACCTGGAGGTCATTTTTTAAATTATGAACATGCACGTATTCATCTTAATAATGAATTAGGATTGAAAGATGGGATCGCATTAAGCGAAACGATCAATCAAGCCATAGAGCGCCTTGAAAATCTGTGCAGGCATAAAAAAGCATTATCTGACTTGAAAGAAAAGAAAATAGCCATTTCTGATTTAACTAATTCAGTTATTGGGGATAAATTAGTAACCGCCATAGACACTAAAGAAGGGTTTGCACTTTTATTAGATGGGCTTGGCATGTTAATTGAAGAAGTGAAAAGACCATATTTACAAGGCCAATTTACAGATCTCTCGGAGCGGGAAAAGCTTTATTACGCGGTACAACGAGCTTTTACTGAGTTTAAAGCACTTGCCCAAGAACCAGATAACGAAATAGCTCAGACTATTTTCGATACTTTAAATAGCAATCTTGAAGTCGCTTTAAATACTAAACGTACATCTCTTAAAGCTGAATATAATGAGCTTTCTATTAAATTACAGGGTAATGAGTTTTTTAGAGTGTTCCAAAATAAAATTCAGGAAATTTCAGCTAATTTAAATAATAAATCTGATGGACATAATGCTACTAAATATCAATTAGATATTAAATTACAAAACACACTTAATGCTGCTGAGGCCTTAGTCCAATCTCAGCCCAGCTTGGAATCGTTAAGAGCATTTATCAATAATGAGTTGAACTCTTATGCTGACTTTTATACTAATTTAAATGAGACAGAGCTATCTGGTTTAACCAAAGACTCACTTGAACTGGTAAGTTTAGTTATAAATGAAGCATTAGATGATAGTTATAATTATGATTTGGACAATTTAATCGGTGAGATTATTCAGTCTCATAATAATTTAGAGCAATTCAAATTAAGCTTGCCAGATTTTCATGCCTTGAATAGTTCTTTGGATTATAAAGGATGGGAAATCGAGCTGGAAGAACAACGCGATCATCTGATTCGTTTGGCAGCACAATATATCGTGGCTAAACAAATGGATCTACAAAAAGATATAGAACCTTTATTTAAAGACAATGAAGCATTATACAACCAAATCCAGGGCCTTGCTGTTGGACTAGGAGCAAAAAATCCATTGCTCTCATTATTGGAAACAAATCAATCTCATTCAGACGCTCTTCAAGCCACTATAAAAGAGCTGGAATTACAAATTGCCAATTTAAAAAAGGATGGGGTAGAGGGCCATTCAATTAAGGCAGAAATAGAGGGGCAAATACGTGTTCTTGAATCTCAACTATCTGAATTAAGTAAAGAAAATGCGAAAAATGAGACTCTGATTATTGAGTTGCATTCTCAAGTAAATCAATCGCTTTATAATGTTCAGGCAACAAAAAGAGAAAATGAGGTACTCAGTTCCAATATAAGCAGTCTGTCAGCAGAAAATGTTCGATTGGGCAAGAAAGTATCTGAACTTAATGTTGCTTTCAGTGCTATAACATTACGAAAAGAAAGTCAGGATAAATTGGTAACTGAATTACGAGAAGACAGTAAACATCAGGAAGAGGTCATTGCTGATAATAAAATTAAACTAAAAGAAAAAGAGGCGGAAATATCACAACTTACAGAGCAAAATAAAAATCTGAATGAACAGGTTTTGACTCTTGAAAGTCAACTTTCCCATGCTGGCCATCAAATTGGAGATCATGTAGAACAGGCTAATGTCCTCCAGTCACATGATAAAAAAATATTGGATGAGAATGCTCGACTCAAAGCACTATTAGATGATGACACGGAACTACAGTGTCAGATATTGGTTAAAACTAAATTAGTACCGTTAACCCAAGAATATCTAATTCATCTGGCTACCGAGATAAAACAAACGGTAGAGCCTGAGCTATACGTTAATAAAGAAAATATCCCTAATATCATCAATGCCGTAAATAGTATTACTCAATGGCCTAGCCAGCTACTGAAGGAAAAATTTGAGAAAATAAGCGAATTATACAAACATCTTAATGATAAAAATATTGAGAAACCCAGTGAAAAAGTCACAAGTTTTTATACGAAGCTTAATGATGCAAATGAACTGTTTAAGCAACACAAGGATCCTAAATGGCAACGATACGTTGCTAACACTGTAGCAGTAATCGGCATTGTATTAACAGGTGTTCTGCCTGGGCTTATTGCTCTTGCTATTATTTCTTCGGCTACGGGACGATCACCTAAATTCTGGCAGACTCGTGGAGAAGGGTATGCCGATAAATCACGAAGCGAAATTGAAGAACATATGTTTAGCCCAACTCCAAATAAAGGTGGATAAAGCCACCTTTATTTGAACGGCACATGACATAGAGATGCTGCATGAAGGGTCAAAAAAACAAAAAAAAATATAATGTCGTACACACTCCAGATCCGCTAAATCCTCAGTTGATAAACGAATTAAAATTACTAAATGAAACCTACCAGAAACACTTTATCTCCTTAATCAATATTAAAAGAGATGCAACAAACACAAAGGATGCAATAGCCAAGAAGACTGTTGTTGCTGAAGCAAATAAATTGCAAAATGAAATTCTTAATATACTGAAAAGCTCTACTGAAATTGTAAAAAATCATCCAATAATAGGGAGTTTTTCCTTTCTGCAAGAACTATAAAACACTCTCTGGATTCGAAAAATGTTACAATAGAAGAGCAACTTCACTACTTGATGGTACATTTTTTCATGTTGAATATTGACGAAATGACACACCCTCATACTGTCTGGAAAATTGTTCCTAGATACAATCAAGAAGCCTTTATGGTTGCAGATAATTTAACGAATATTAGGTTGGAACGTTATTTTAATGTATGGCAAACCTTCAAAGAGACTTATATTAAACCATCGATTGAATTAATCAAAAAAATTGATTTTGATGCGCTTCATCCCCATATTGAATTGCATGATAAATATGAAAATATCATTAATAAGTGGCGGGCATATTTCCACATGTCGATTAGCCTTTGTGCCGAATCAACAAAAGCATTGCTTCATTATATTGACTCTCAAGAGCCTTCTGCAGATCATATCAATGATGAAGAGAAATCGATAGTATGTGCTGCGATTGATGATATAAGAAAAGAAAAGGAATTTTTGACCTCTAGCGTACATATCATTGAGGCTTTTGCAGAACAGTGCCAACATAAGTTTGCAAAAAGCCTGGTAGCAGAAGTAGAAAATATTTCAAAGTCAGAAGGGAAGATTGAGGCGTTAAAAGATGAAGTAGAACAAGCGAAGGAAACACAAATAAAAATAGCCAATGTGAATGCTAAGGAATTAATTTGTGAAGAACGAGCAAAAGCAACTGCTCGACAAAAAAAGCTGCAGCAACAATTACTTAAAAAGCAAACCTTTTACTGGAGATGATCGATACAATAATGGAGTTACAGAAGCAAAGCAGAAATGAATTTATTATGAAAAATGGATATGCAAAATTTGTCAGTATTGGACGACAGAAGGAAGCCAACAATCAAAAATTCAGCGAGCACACGCAACAAAGAGAACTTCTGGAACTCTTGCAATTAACTTTTTCTGCTTTGAATTATTTGCAAGATAAAATCCAGACTCACATTTTTGATGGTCACAATGAAGAACTCAATAAATTTGTTTTTTTTAGCAGGGTAAAAACGCACGGAAAAAATGCCGAATTGTCCAAAGGCCGTTATGAAGGGTTACTAGGATTAATTCTGAAACAACATTTTAGTGAGACTGGTGACATAAAGTATTTGCTTGAATCGAAAACGCATTTTCTTAATGCATATAATGCATTTGAGGCGGATAAAAACGTGAAGGCCGCACAACACGTTAATAAATGTCTAAAAGAAATCGAAGAGTTACTCGTGACAATGAATAACAACGAGGTGGTATCAATGCAAATGAAATGAAGCGTGTGATAGGGCGCCCATTTTCTTCCTATTGGCTAAGCGGACTTGATTTGTGAAATGTCGCCTTTTGATTGAGTTCCAAGTGATCTTATTGTATAATTAATGACTTTTATATAGGGATATACTTTTATGTTGGGATTCCTAAATTATGAGTTATAGAGGAACTGAATTGGATAATATAATTGATGCAGTGCGTAGCGGCGATATAGATCAAGTGAGAGCTTGTATTCAAAATGAGTGTAACATTAATGTGGTAGATGGACTTGGAAATAATGCATTAATGCTAGCGATAAGTGAGGGATTTATCGACGCAGTTCCAACGTTAATTGCATCTGGTATAGATATAGGATGTATTAATCACGCAAAAGAAACGACTTTAGCATTGGCTGCGCAAAATGGTTTTGTAGACGTTGTGAGAATGCTCCTTAATGCAGGTGCTGATTTGGAGCAAACGGTCAATGGTAAAGAAACGGCATTAACAGCTTCTGTTTACTGTCTATATGATCATTATCCTGTCACTAAAGAGCTACTTAGTGAAGGTGCTGATGTAAATACAGCAGGTGAAAATGCTAATACAGTGCTAATAGAAGTAGCAAAACTCGGTTTTACAAAGACATTAAAAATGTTGATTAAAAACAATGCTGAGGTAAACAAGGTGGGACAAAATGGAAACACTGCCTTCACTGAAGCTGTACGTAGCAATCAAAGAGAATGCGCAAAGATTTTGCTGCAGCATGGAGCCTCGTTAAACCATATTAATAATAGTGGTAACAATGCATTAATAGAGGCGGTGAACCTCTGCAACGGTTACATCGTTGCAGATTTAATTGCTGCTGGGATTGATGTAACACTGATTAATAGTGAAGGGGAGACCGCTTTAACATCGGCTGCTAAAATCCTCGAAATTGATTTATTAGATCCTGAATGCATAAGAGAAATAATGCATGTATTGGTGAATGCAGGGGCGGATCCGGTGCATATAAGTAGTCAAAGTGCTCACTCGCAGTCTTGGGCGAGTTTTTTTAATCAAGAAGTGGGTGCTCTTACGGAGCTAGAAACTTCTCATCAGCCTCAACTGATAGGTACCATCTAGCTTTGGCAACATCATGTATGGCATCCTTCTATGGATGCCAAGAAGTATTCAATAAATTGTTAGAATAAGGGAGGAGTCAGGATACGTGTGCGATTGATGCATTTGAAAGATCAGACACCATTCTATCCCTTATCTGGCTTAAATCTTCCAGAGGCACTTAACGAACTTCACATAGATTGTTCCCTATATTGACTTCAAATTCTTCAGAAAATGTAGCTTCATGGCTTGAGCGTCTAAGATATAGATAATAATTTCTAATGAGTTTGTATTTTTTTAGTGTCTGTATTTTTTAAGTTCCCGAGCAAAGCCAATGCTGCTAATAACGCTATTTCTTCTTCTGGACGAAAATCCATTGCAACGGCAAATCCAATATGCTCCTCTTCAGGTAAAGTTAATTCTCTATTCAAAATAGGTCTTACTTTATCAATCAGTGATTGCATTGCAATATCATCTATCGAAGTAAAATGCATTTTTCTACTAGATAGCATCTCTCTCAAGATTACATGTAGAGCATATTTTAATAAATATAGGGCGTCTTCTTGCGCCCGATCTAGGTTACTTAACGGAATCAGACCTTTTTCATTATATAAGTGGGTAAATTCATATTGTTCAGATGAAAATCATTTTGAAGAATATCTGATTGTTGCGCATGACTAGTCCGGCATCTAAAGAAAAACAATACAGTATCGTTACCTTGTAGTTCAGTAATTTTAAAACATCCTTGAAAAATAAAAGCAGTTTCCCAAACAGCAACTAACACAAGGGTTTCAACATTAATTCCGATACAATTTTTCTTATTTGACATTAGAAGTAAGTTCCAAAGTTAATTCTTGAATTACATTGCTGGTTTCCAATTATAAATCAGCTTAGTGATTGCCGCCATCCTGAAAAGCTAGAGACGGAGGATTGAGCTCCGAATGACGTACTTTTCTTAATTAAATACCAGTGAAGGTAACGCTATACAATCACACTAAGTCTGATTATTTTGATAATCAGACTTAGTGGCAATGTAGTATTCGTGGTTATAAGTCATAAGAGCAAGCGCCTTTATTACTTAATGAGATGCGTAATCTGGCTAACCTCATTGTACAGGGAAAAGATGAGGTTGATTAACCACATTTCTATGCAATGTGTCGTCGCCTTGTGCCAATTTAGCTCCGGCACTAAAAAAAAGGAAAGGAAGACTATTCTTATTCTTGGAATTAAATCTAATCGAACCTTAGCTTTATCCGAAAACGATGCCAAAAACGG
>NZ_CALMPD010000013.1 GCF_937871865.1 uncultured Legionella sp. | reverse complement strand
GGTTGTCCAAGGTTAAGAAGTTTGGCCGTCATCCTGAGGAGCTAGCGACGAAGGATGACGTACTTTTCTTAACTTGATGGCAGTGACCAAAGGCCTGAGAGAGATTTCAAAATTGATACAAAAAACCATCGACTCTAAATTTAGCGAACATTTTTTGCATGGCCTTGAGTATTTCGGGAAAAACGCAATAAAATGTGGTTAGAGCGTTTAACTGCCTCCTGCAAAGCTTCTTTGGGGCTGATAAGACCTGCAAACATTGCCTCAATCAACTCATCGTTAATGCCACGGATTTGATTTTGCGGTCCTGAATGTTTTATTGATTTAGTCTGCAGATTATCCTCCAGATCATTACGAGCTAATAACAAAGCAGGATGCGTACTTTGTTCGACAATACCCGCATATATTCCTTTTAACCCCAAAGGAAGGTAGCCAGTATGTTCGTGCCAACGTTGCTGTACTGCAGGTGTTGCAATAAATTTGAAAAATTGAGCAATCCCTTTGTATTGCTCATGACCCTGACCAGCAACAGCCCATAAAGCAGCGCCTCCGGAAACATTTGCATGCCTTACTTTACTCACTTGCGTGTCAAGAGGCATAGAGGCGACCCCCAAACGAAAAGGAACTAAAGCAGATAGACTGTTATAAGCACCTGATGATTGGCTAAACAAAGGACAAACACTACTGGTAAACAAAATAGTGGCATCATCAACCCGTCCACCATAACGAAAATAATGCAGGTTATGCCAACGTTTCAAACGTTCAAGATGCTGCGCTAACTGAGGGGTATCAAATACAGCACGCAACGGGTTAGTATCAGTCATCGGCAGCCCGTGAATTGCGAGATAAGATTCAAATAAAATCCAACCGGGATATGCTGTTGTATAAGTACAGCCATAACCCGCCTGTTTTACTTTTGCAGCTAAGAGCTCCATTTCATCCCAGGTTTTAGGGAAATTTGAATTGTTGTACCCTACTTTTTCCAAAATATCGAGATTGTAATATAAAACGGGAGCCGAAAGATTAAATGGCATTGCCATCAATTGCCCATCCCGACTATAAAATTCACGAACCGACTGAATAAAATCATCGCTAGGCAAACTCATTTTCTGCTCTTTCATTAATGCATCAACAGGTTTAATCACTCCTTCTGGAGCAAGCATGACAGCGGTTCCTACTTCAAAAACCTGAACCATTGCCGGAGGTTGATGTGCTCGAAATGCCGCAGCAAAGCTGGTCAGGGTTTCAATGTAATCCCCTTTATATACCGGTTTAATTACATATATTTTCTGGCTTTTATTAAAATCATCAGCCAGCAAACGAACCTCATCCCCTAAATGCCCAGCCATACCGTGCCAAAGCACAAGCTCTACAGGTTCAGCCTGAGCCATCATTGTATGAAACATAAGAAATAAAAAAAGGAGCAAAGCGTTCATATTAATAAATCTGGATAATCACTAAAAACAGCATCAACACCCCAATGAAACAACTTATTGGCCAAACGTTTACGGTTTACAGTATAAGCACAAACGATGTAACCTTGCTCTTTTACTGCTTTAACTCGTTCCGCGGTGAGTATTTTTCGATTAAAGTGAATGGAAACACATTCTAATTGCTTTGCTTTCTGAAGCCATTGTTCATCCCATTCATGGAGCAACAATCCTAAAGGCATTTCCGGGGCAATGCTCCGGCAAAGCAATAAGGCTTCCCATTCAAAGCTGGATACCAAAGGTAACTCTTTACCTTGCGGCCAATAGCGATGAATATGACTCAACACAGCAGCTGCTGTTTGTTCTGCTGTCCCAGGATAGGGTTTAATTTCTATATTGGCCCGTACATCGGAAAACGACAACCATTTTAGCGCATCTTTAAAATGAGGAAGAGGCTCCCCTTTAAAATGTCTGGAAAACCAGGAGCCAGCATCCAGACTTTGTAAGTAGGCAGATTCGACCTGACCAACTTCACCTCGTCCATTGGTAGTTCGTTTTAACGTGTCATCATGAATAAGAAAAGGCTCTCCATCAGCACTACACATCACATCAAATTCAATAAAGCGACACCCTAAAGCCAGGGCCTTATCAAAAGCAGCAATGGTATTCTCAGGGGCATAAGCAGCAGCCCCTCGATGACCAATAATTTTATCTACAACCAACAAATTAATTCCCCTGTTTACGGTTTGAAGCCGCCTCGACAAAAGCGGTTAAGACCAATTCATTGCTGACTGTTAAAGGGGCTGGAGCTGATGACATTACAACTGCATTCATTTCTTTTGCCTGATAAGCTCTTGGTTGTTGGGGGGGAGTATCTCCTTCGACAAACACCAGATTACTTAAACTGTAATTCTGAAGAGGATAGGCCTTATTCAGACGAGAAAGTTCTTCATTGACCTTTTGATACAGCTGTTCGCGCACTTTAGCACGAATAACCTGGGTTTCATCCAAACTGGGCTTAAACTCCACTCCGCTGATTTCATAATTAGCACCAGGCATGCTCACAGATTTGGCATTTTGATAAATATCAGTGAGTAGCGACTGCTCAACTCTGGCTTGCGCCTGAACAAACAGTTTTTCCAACCCTGAGCTGTCCTGAGAACGGTCAAACTCAATTAAATGCCAATCGCCTTTAGCAATTTTGTTTAAACTGGTCATAATATCTGCGCGTGCTTTCACTAGGTCCGCACTACTTAAAGTGACATTAATATTTACATTTAACAAGGCTGTCTGAGTAGTTACCCATTGCTTGGCAGATAATTGAAAGACTACTTTATCAAGAACCAAAGGAGGAACATCATCCCCTGCAAACGCAGTAGGGGTTAGAGCGATAAAAGCCAACATCCCGGCAACCTGTTTCATGCAACTCTCCATTTAAATTTATATTTCAAATAAGTGTATACCAGCAAGCCTCAAGACTCCAAGTTATTCTCCGTTTATAAAAGAAAATCGCCATGTCTTATGGGACTATTCATAGCCTAGGAATAAGTCTTGTTGTAAAGGAAAACAATCAATTGTTCGGCAAAAATTGAAAACCATTCATCACGCCTGATTTTTAGAACATTTTTTTTCAAGCTGCACCAAATGGAATCGTTTATTCTATTTGTTGGAGTGTTACCATTGATTTAATCAAAGAATAGGTCTATAACTTGTCGCAAATTATTGCCGGAGGAGCCTAATAAATGATGTCTGTTGACAATATATATAACCACGCAGTAGCAGAAGATGATTTCCTCGAGTATGCCTTGTCTCATGGTTTTGGTGATTTACATTTTAAAGTAGACCCGGAAACAGGTATGAAAGCGATGATCGCTATTCATAACACCAAATTAGGCCCAGCCTTGGGTGGATGTCGTTTTATTGAATACCCTAGCACTGAAGCTGCATTAAAAGACGCAATGCGCCTTGCCAGAGGCATGAGTTATAAGGCTGCATCAGTAAATCTTCCTTTAGGTGGTGGAAAAGCGGTAATTATGAAGCCTAAAGGCCCATTTAACCGTGCAGAATATATGCATCAATTTGGACGTTTCGTTAACGAGCTTAATGGAAGATACATCACTGCATTAGACAGTGGCACCGTATTAAACGACATGGATATTATTGCAGAACATACAGACTATGTTGCCAGTTTATCCAAATACAACGGTGACCCCTCTCCGTTTACAGCCAAAGGTGTCTTACGAGGAATTCAAGCTGCGGTAGAATTCAAACTAGGCAAAAACAACCTGGAAGGATTACATATCGCGATTCAGGGTATGGGACATGTAGGCTATGCGCTGGCAAAACATTTACATGAATTGGGCGCTACACTTACCGTTGCCGATATATCTCCTGCCGCTGTTGAACTCGCAGTTAAAGAGTTTGGGGCAAAAGCAGTAAGCACAGAGGCCATTCATAAAGTTCCTTGTGACGTGTTTGCTCCTTGCGCCTTAGGTGCAATCATTAATGATGTTACTATTCCCCAGCTTCAAACCACAATCATAGCGGGTGCGGCCAATAATCAGCTGGCTCATACCTTCCACGGGAAAAAACTCCATGATAAAGGAATTTTATTTGCTGCGGATTATGTAATTAATGCCGGCGGAGTAATATTTGCGGCCTCAAAATATTTACATACCCCTGAAGATAAAGTAAATGAGCAAATCAATGGCATTTATACTTCTTTAACAGAAATATTTACCCGTTCTGCTAAAGACAATTTACCCGCCAGCGAAATCGCAGATACTTTGGCCCAAGAAAAACTGGCTTAATTGGGTGACAGTATGAAACATTTACAACTTTCACCTGAGTTATACGATTACATTCTTGATAAATCCTTGCGTGAGCACCCGGTATTGGGTGACTTACGTAAGGAAACATCGATTATGGAGTTGGCAAACATGCAAGTGGCTCCAGAGCAAGCACAGTTTATGCAGTTTCTGATACGAGTTATTGGTGCAAAAAACGTACTGGAAATAGGAACCTTTACAGGTTATAGCGCCCTGGCGATGTCTCTGGCGTTACCTGATGATGGGCAGCTCATTACCTGCGACATCAGTGCGGAATGGACGAAAAATGCTCATAAGTTCTGGCATGAAGCGAAACAGGATCATAAGATAAAATTGCGTCTTGGCCCAGCAATTGAAACCTTGTATGCCTTATTGAATGAGGGCTGGGATCATCAATTTGACTTTATTTTCATAGATGCAGACAAAACAAATTACCTGAATTACTATGAACTGGCTCTTAAACTGATAAAACCCAGGGGCATTATTGCTATAGATAATGTGTTATGGGACGGTAATGTGATTAACCCAAATGACATTAGCGGTCAAACCAGAGAAATTAAAAAGCTCAATGAACTGCTTAGAAATGATCCAAGAGTTCATATAAGCCTGTTGCCTATTGCTGATGGATTATTTCTGCTACACCCGGTTGAGTAGCAAATTTGAATGTAAACAAGGAGAATCTGAAGTGCAAACAAATGACAACCCCTGCGGATTAGATGGTTTTGCTTTTTTAGAGTTTTCAGGACCAGATAAAAATAAATTACATCAACAATTTATTGATATGGGCTTCGAAGCAGTTGCAACTCATCAGGATGAGGATATCACACTTTTTAAACAAGGTGACATTCAATTTATCGTCAATGCTGCAACCCATTGCCAGGCAGCAGCTCATGCAGTGACTCATGGTGCTGGAGCTTGTGCTATGGGATTCAAGGTACAAGATGCAAAAGCAGCATTCCAATATGCCATAGAACATGGGGCTACTGCATTTAAAGATACAGCTCATACTCATCATGGATTACCCGCTATTGAAGCCATCGGTGGTAGTGTTATCTATTTTGTTGATGACACACACCAGCCTTTTGCTCAAAAATGGAACATCATTAATTCAGCCCCAGTTCAGGGAAATGGTCTGATGTACATTGATCATTTGACCCATAATGTCTATCGTGGAAATATGGATAAATGGGCAGCATTTTATGAATCACTATTCAATTTCCAGGAAATACGCTTTTTTAATATTAAGGGTAAAATGACTGGCCTCATCAGCAGAGCATTGGGAAGTCCTTGTGGAAAAATTAAAATTCCATTAAATGAATCCAAAGATGATATGTCTCAAATTGAAGAGTTCCTTCACGACTATAAAGGTGAAGGTATTCAACACATTGCGTTAACGACTAATAATATCTATAACACCGTCCATAGTTTAAGAACTCAAGGAGTCAAATTCCTTGATGTCCCAGACACCTACTACGAAATGCTCGATGAGCGCCTTCCATGGCATGAAGAGCCAGTGGCACAACTGAATGCTGAAAAAATACTGATGGATGGGGAAGTTGATCCTAAATTTGGATTGCTTCTGCAAATCTTTACTGAAAATATTTTTGGCCCGGTATTTTTTGAAATTATCCAACGAAAAGGAAATCAGGGATTTGGTGAAGGTAATTTCCAGGCCTTATTTGAAGCAATTGAGCGAGATCAGGTCAAACGCGGCACTCTAAAAGAATACAGCTAAGGAGTATAAATGAAACTTGCCAGTTTAAAATCAGCTGTATCTCGTGATGGTGAACTCTGTGTGGTCAATCAATCATTGACCACCGCAATAAAAGTGAACCACATAGCCCCCACACTGCAATTTGCTCTGGAGCATTGGAATCACGTCGAAGCCCAACTCAAAGACGTTTATGCCCAATTAAATGAACATGAACTAGAAGGCTCCTTTCCATTTGATTCCCAGAACTGTACTTCCCCTCTTCCTCGTGCGTATCAATGGGTTGATGGCAGTGCATATGTGAATCACGTCGAATTAGTCCGCAAAGCCAGAGGCGCAGAAATGCCGACTGATTTTTGGACTAATCCATTAATGTATCAAGGTTGTTCTGATTCGTTTATTGGTCCCAGAGACCCGATTCTCACTGCGAGCGAAGATTATGGTATCGATTTTGAATCAGAAATAGCGGTTATTACCGATGATGTCCCTATGGGAATTGATGCACACCATGCAGGACAACATATCAAACTGCTCATGCTGGTCAATGACGTATCACTTAGGAATCTGATACCTGGCGAATTGGCTAAAGGTTTTGGTTTCCTACAGTCGAAACCCGCAAGTAGTTTTTCTCCGGTAGCGATAACACCTGATGAACTAGGACAAAACTGGGATGGCCAGCGTGTTCATTTGCCGCTGTTAAGTCATTTAAACGGTACCTTATTTGGCCAACCTAATGCGGGAATTGATATGACCTTTTCATTTCCCGAATTGGTACAACATGCCGCCAAAACAAGAACATTATCTGCGGGTACCATAATAGGCTCAGGTACAATATCAAATAGTGATCGCAGCAAAGGCTCATCGTGTATCGCAGAAAAAAGAATGTTAGAAATTATAGAATCAGGTGCAGCAAAGACTCCATACATGCATTTTGGAGATACCATCCGTATTGAAATGTTGGATACCCAAGGTAACAGTATTTTTGGAGCAATAGACCAAAGCGTCCAAAATTATCAATGGAAGCTCTGATGATTCTTTATGACTATTTCCGTTCTACTGCATGTTATAGGGTTCGCATCGTGCTGAATCTGAAAAATATTGCTTATGAGAAAAGAGACGTAAGCCTGGTAAATAATGGTGGAGAACAAAATCATCCAGAGTTTAAAAAAATAAACCCACAAGGCTTGGTACCCTGTCTTGATATCAACGGCCGTATTATTAATCAATCGCTGGCTATTATTGAATATCTGGATGAGTTGTTTCCTGAGATACCATTGCTTCCTGAAGACCCCGTCACCAAAGCCACTTTAAAATCATTGGCTTTAATTGTAGCTTGTGACATGCATCCACTAAATAATTTAAGGGTACTTAATCGTTTAAGAGAACAATTTAGTGCTAATGAAGAACAAATACAGAATTGGTACCATCACTGGTTAAGAACTGGTTTTGACGCTTTTGAAACGCAATTAAACTCTCTTCCTCGCAGCAAATCAGTCTGCTTCGGTCAGGAAATAAGCTTGGCAGATGTATGCTTAGTACCACAGGTTTATAATGCCAAACGCTTTAATTTTCCTTTGGATGATTATCCATTAATTACTGAAATTAATGATTATTGCCTAGGCTTACCACCTTTTCAGAATGCATCACCCAAATAATCATTAATATACAACCAGACAACATCATGCTGTAAGATTGTTGCTTTTTACAC
>NZ_CALMPD010000012.1 GCF_937871865.1 uncultured Legionella sp. | reverse complement strand
CTAAGGCTACCAGGGACTACTCGCCCTAGCCTTCGGCTATCCATGGCTCGCAGCGGATGTGAGTTCTCACAACCTGCACCAAATACGCCCATTCAGGCAAGAGGCCAGCGCGCTTTGACCCAGACTCCCAGATCACCATCCCTCTCACCAAGCACCATCCTCATACAACCCGCATAAGCAACCATGGCACCATTATCAGTACAGTATTCCAGAGCAGGAAAATAAACTTCCCCCTTGATGCTGGCCATCCATTCTTGCAAGGCTTTACGCAAGGCTTTATTTGCCCCAACTCCACCTGCGACTACCAGACGCTTGCAATTAGACTGCTGTATTGCTCTTTTCGCTTTAATGATTAGCGTATCAACAACAGCTTCTTGAAATGCCAGAGCTATTTCTGCCCGGTCTTTATCTTCTTTTGTGCTTTGACTCCAGGTATTTAAGGCAAACGTTTTTAAACCGCTGAAACTAAAATCAAGGCCTGGTCTGTCGATCATCGGACGAGGAAATTTATAGGATGTTGATTCGCAACTGTCTGCGAGCCTGGCTAAAACCGGACCTCCAGGATAGGGAATTCCCATTAGCTTGGCGGTTTTATCAAAAGCTTCGCCAACCGCATCATCAAGGGTGTCGCCTAGTAATTGATACTCTCCCAATTGCTTTACTTCGATTAACTGGCAATGGCCGCCGGAAACCAACAGAGCAATAAAGGGGAACTCCAGGGTTGGAGTTTCCATTTTAGCGGCAAGTAAGTGCGCTTCCAGATGATGAATTGCAAGAGCAGGAATATTTAATGCGTAAGCCATACTTTTCGCAAAACAGGAGCCAACTAACAAAGCCCCAATCAAACCAGGCCCGGCTGTATAGGCGATACCATCCAGATCACCTTTCTTTAATTGAGCTTGCTTTAGCGCTTCTTCTACCAGGGGAATTAAATAATTCACGTGATCTCTTGAAGCCAGCTCGGGAACTACCCCTCCATGTACTCTATGGGTATCTATTTGTGAATGCAGGGCATGAGCTAATAACCCGGATTTTGAATCATAAATGGCAAATCCTGTTTCATCACAAGAAGACTCGATACCTAATACACGCATATACAACCCCACTAACCGGAATCAATAGTAATTAATTGACAGATGCCGGATTATATCACAAGCTCATAACGAGTTAAGAATTATCACATCCGCCAAAGATCATCTATAATAAATAACTACCATAGATGATAAAATTACTATAAATGGTAAGAAAGATTTACTTTTGGGCTTGACGAGTGCTTCAACTAGCACTAGAATTGCCCACCTATATATAAGATCAAATAACCAGAGGATTAGTTAATGCCTACAGTTCGTGTAAAAGAAGGCGAAAACCCAGAATATGCACTGCGCCGTTTCAAGCGTTCTTGTGAAAAAGCCGGTATTTTAACCGAATTACGCCGCCGTGAATTTTATGAAAAACCAACTGCTGAGCGTAAACGCAAACAAGCTGCCGCAGTAAAACGTCATCTGAAAAAAATTTCTCGCGATACATCTTCACGACGCAGCATGAAACACAGACGTAAATAATATTTACGTATCTATTCATTAAAGTCCTTTTTATGAATAGTCAGTTAGCTTGCCAAGGTCACATTTTCATGTGGCCTTTTGGTTTTTAAGGAATAAAAAATGTCCATTAAAGAACTTATCAACAACGATATTAAAGACGCCATGCGCGCTAAAGATAAAAACTTACTGACTACCTTACGTTTAATCACTGCAGCGGTGAAACAAATAGAGGTCGACGAACGTATTGAAGTAGGTGAAGATCGTATGCTGGTTATTTTGGACAAAATGACCAAGCAACGTAAAGAATCCATTTCCCAATATGAAAAAGCAAATCGCGATGATTTGATAGCTCAGGAACAGTTTGAACTGGATGTTATTGCTAAATATCTGCCAGAGCCTTTATCAGCAGCAGAAATTGAACAAATGGTTAATGAAGCTATTGTTGCAACTGGCGCTGAAAAAATGGCCGATATGGGTAACGTGATGGGACAGCTTAAGACTAAATTACAAGGCCGAGCAGATATGACTCAAGTGAGTGCCTTGATCAAGGCTCGGTTGAGCTGATACGAATATGTCTGGCTTAATTCCACAGCCATTCATTGATGATCTTCTGCATCGCACCGATCTGGTTGAATTAATTGATAGCTATGTTCCTCTGAAAAAACGAGGAACAAGCCACATTGCCTGTTGCCCATTTCACAATGAAAAATCCCCTTCTTTTAATGTAGTAGCCAAAAAACAGTTTTATCACTGTTTCGGCTGTGGTGCAGCAGGTAATGCCATTAGTTTTATAATGAATTACCTGAATCAAGGTTTTATAGACGCTGTTGAAACCCTTGCTACCCGACTAGGCCTAACCGTTCCTCGTGAAGGGCAAGTAGAAAAAAATAATACCTCGAATGATCTATATAAACTGCTGTCTCAAGTCAGCCTGCATTACCAGAAAAAATTAAAGCACGACGGTCAGATTGCCATTGATTACCTGCGCAAAAGAGGATTGAGCGGTGAAATCGCAAAACTCTATCAATTAGGTTTTGCCCCCGATGGTTGGCATCATCTGGAGAAAGTATTTGCCCGTAATCAACGTGAATTGATAGCAACAGGAATGTTGATTCAAACGGATGAAGGCAAAATTTATGATCGCTACCGCAACAGAGTTATGTTCCCCATTCATGATCGCCACGGGCGTATCATTGGATTCGGTGGCCGCGTTTTGGATCCCGAACATAAACCCAAATATCTGAACTCACCTGAAACCGTTATTTTTCAAAAAAGCCGTGAGCTTTATGGTCTACACCAGATCCTCAGTCACAATAAATCGGCAGATTATGTTATTATTGTTGAAGGCTATATGGATGTAATTGCCTTGGCTCAACATGGTATTATGAATGCAGTAGCCACCTTGGGAACAGCCACAAGCACCTATCATATTCAACTTTTAGCGAAACACACCAAACATCTTATTTTTTGTTTTGATGGCGATGCAGCAGGCAAACAAGCCGCATGGCGAGGTTTGGAAAGCAGTTTACCTCACCTCAATTCAGGTCTTGATGCACGATTTATTTTTTTACCAGATGGTCATGATCCTGACAGCCTGGTAAGAGAAGAAGGCAAAGATAATTTTTTAACTCGCCTCAAACAGGCAACTCCGCTGCATCGATTCTTCTTTGACACCTTAGGTAAAGACATCAATCTGCAAAATCCGGCAGGAAAAACGCAGCTTATCAATTCAGCAAAACCCTTTTTACAAAAAATGGAAGAAGGCTCTTCAAAAGAGCTGCTGCTAGATGATTTGGCTCGATTAACCCATATAGAAAGCCATAGACTTAATCAACTCATTACCCAACAAAATGAGCCTAATGCCGTAGAACAAACGACGAGCATTGCGCGCTCTCCCCTGCGCATTGCCATTGCCGTGCTGTTACAGAATCCGGAAATATACGCACGCATCATTGAACAGATAGATCCAGAACTATTACATAAAAAAGAACATCACATTTTACTTACGATTCTTCATCAACTAAAATTAAATCCACAAGCGACGACAGCAACCCTGATTGAATCCTGGCGAACAACCAACTATTTTGAAGCCATCAATCGATTAGCATCCTGGGAACATCAGGTACCAGAACAGGCATTGATAAAAGAGTTTGTTGATATTTTATTATTTTTACAAAAACAGAATAAAGAGCTTATAATACGTCAATTAATAGATAAATCGAGGCAAGAAGGGCTAACCGAAATCGAGCGAAACAGTTTACATCAGATGCTAAAGGAACGGCATCCTCAGATTGATTTGGAAAAATAAAAAATCTGAACTACTGGTATGTTGACTCGAGCCGGTTTATAATCAAACCCTTTTTGTAGACCCTAAATTGTTCCTAAAAGAAGTGCCTATGACCACAAATGACCAAGAACAGCAAAGCTCACAAATAACCAAAGTCATTAGCCTTGGAAAAGAACAAGGTTATCTGACTTATAGTCAAATTAACGACTTACTACCTAATATAGTAGATACGGAGCATTTTGATGTCATCATAAGCATGCTTGAGGGCATGAACATCAAAGTCTTTGAGCAACCGCCAGGCGACGATGAATTAGCGCTTCTACTGAATACAGAAGAAGTTCCAGATATCGAAGAAGCCGCAATGGTTCTTGCATCTGTTGATAAAGAAACAGGAAGAACGACTGATCCCGTCCGTATGTACATGAGAGAAATGGGTACAGTGGAGCTTCTGACTCGCGAAGGTGAAATTCGCATAGCCAAACGAATTGAAGAAGGAATCTACCAGGTTCTTAAATCGCTGGCTCACTACCCGGAAACTGTTCAATTAGTTCTGGATGACTACGATCGATTCAATGCAGAAGAAATACGCCTTAATGAAATTATTAGCGGTTTTGCAGACACCGATGAAGAAATAGCGCCTGCTGCCAGCATTGGCTCTATGCTTGATGATGTTCAACAAGAAGACGTCATGCTCAACGTGAGTGACGATGATGATGAAGACGGCGAAGGCGGCATGGCTGAAGTCGATGATGGCCCGAACCCTGAGCAAGCTAAAGTCTATTTTGATGAATTACGTGAAAACTTCACTAATGCAATGAATGCGTTGAAAGATCACGGCAGAACGAACAAAAAGACTCTTGAGCTTCTGGAAGTAATGTCTGATTCATTCTTAAAGCTCAAGTTGACTTCAAGACAAGTGGATCGCTTAACTCGGCATTTCAGACAACTACGTAACCACATCAGAGAGTTTGAACGTGGCATCATGCGTCTTTGTATTGAAAAAGCACGTATACCACGGAAGTTATTTATTGATACGTTCCCAGGACAGGAAACTGACCTGAACTGGTTAGAAAATCTGTGCAGTAAAAATGCCAAGAAACTGGATTTACCGCGTATCGAAGAATACAGAGAAGAAATCTTACGTCTACAGACCCGATTAGCATCTTTTGAAATTGAATACGGTCTGATCATCAGTGAAATTAAAGACATCAATAGAAAAATGTCTATCGGCGAAGCGAAAGCGCGACGTGCGAAGAAAGAAATGGTTGAAGCAAACCTCCGTCTGGTTATTTCTATCGCTAAAAAATACACCAACAGAGGCTTACAATTCCTTGATTTAATTCAGGAAGGTAATATAGGCCTGATGAAAGCGGTAGATAAGTTTGAATACCGTCGCGGCTACAAATTCTCAACCTATGCTACATGGTGGATCAGACAGGCAATTACTCGTTCCATCGCTGACCAGGCTCGTACTATTCGTATTCCGGTTCATATGATAGAAACGATTAACAAACTCAATCGTATTTCTCGTCAAATTCTTCAGGAAACAGGCCGCGAAGCCACTCCAGAAGAATTAGCCGAAAAAATGGAATTGAGTGAAGATAAGATTCGCAAAGTCCTGAAAATAGCGAAAGAACCTATCTCTATGGAAACACCCGTAGGTGATGACGATGACTCTCACTTAGGTGATTTTATTGAAGACAACAACATCGAGTCTCCAATAGATATGGCCACTGCAGAAGGTTTAAGAGAAGCAACACTGGAAATATTGGAAACTCTAACTCCACGTGAAGCAAAAGTACTGCGTATGCGTTTTGGTATCGAAATGAACACCGACCATACTCTGGAAGAAGTAGGCAAACAATTTGACGTGACCCGAGAAAGGATTCGTCAAATCGAAGCAAAAGCCCTAAGAAAGCTACGCCACCCTTCCCGTTCAGAGAAGTTAAGAAGCTTCCTGGAAGGTGATGAAGGATAATTTAATTGCCGTTTTTAAAACGGCAATTAAAAAATGCAAAAAAAAGTAGAACATAAAGCAAAATCAGTTTAGAATACACTCCTCATCGGGGCCCATAGCTCAGTTGGTTAGAGCAGCGGACTCATAATCCGTTGGTCCTAGGTTCAAGTCCTAGTGGGCCCACCAATAAAATCAAGTAGTTACGTGTAGTTGTAGAAAATTCGAAAAAGTCATGTAGACGCAATGTAGACAGATTAAACCGGCTCGAACCTGTATCGAAGTTCTAGGTTTTCATAAATGGATTTAAAATGAATGAAGTTCTCTGAATCTCTTTAACTCTAATTTAAAAAACATCAAATCGTCTTTTTTCTACATAATAAAAAATAAATTTTTTATCTTAACTACTTTTGCTGTAATAACTATTGGAATAATTAAATTTGATGATATTTGGCAAACTTAATTGATTAATGATTAAATGATGTACCACGCGGTCTCTAAAGTCCGCAGCAAATATTTCGCGCTTAACGGGTT
>NZ_CALMPD010000011.1 GCF_937871865.1 uncultured Legionella sp. | reverse complement strand
AGCAATTAGACAGTGTGGCCGCCTAATGGGCATACGCCAGATTTGACAATAACTCATTTTCATTTTTTTCTTGTGAAACTTTTCTCTTATTTGCTAGTAGCGCAGCAAATGATGAAGATGAATGTAAGTTATTCGAGATTCCAGCTGCCTCTTGAAATTCATGATATAAATCAGATGGTAAATGGTAATATTTGTTAACTGCCTCAATAAAATATCCAATTTCTTCTTGCTCAAATAATTCTTCGGTTTCAACATAAGTAAAAAAATGATTATCTGAAATTTTGCTATCAGTAATCTTGATCCACGATTCGTTAAGATTGTTTTTAAAATATTCAAAAGCACTATTATTATCCGTGGAATAAGATGTAAAAATCTTAAAAGATTTCTCATTGTTATCATTCAGGTAGCAACTCACCCTCAGATTAATAGTGCTTCTTGTTTCCTTATTGGATGTGACAAAACCAAGATGAAGAACGGGCTTTAAGATTGGGTCACGACTATTAGGTGCAGAAAAATCATTTTTTGCTTTTCTCTGAATATATTCTTCTAAATTTTCTGTAAATTGGGTGTTATAAACATAAGACCATCTTCTGTTTTTTATTAACTCTTTTCGATCTTGCATAACCTGCTAACCTTAAAAATATTAAATTAAAGAAGGCATAATCTTATTGCATGTATAAATTTAAAGCAAATCACGGCATTGGAATATGAATTTCATCACAAGAAAGAATGCATTATTTTACAGTAAGTTATATAAAATCTTATATTCAAGGAAAAAATCAATTTATTGACTATATCCTAGACTGGTAAAGGGGTATATGGGGTTTACGGGAAATTTCGTACCTTCCTGCAAAAAAGCCCAAATTAATTTTTTCAAAAATGAAAAAGGACAAATCTCTCATTTGGTATTACATCAAGATGGGGAAAACTCAATAGGGTTAAAGCGTTATTAATGGGTACCACATTGCTGTGATCCTGTTACCTATTTTTCAGAAGATCATTTCTGATGCTATCCTTGTTAGAACAAGATGTCATTAGAATGGTGCGGGGCCTAAAAATGAAAAATCATACCAATATTTTCAGATGGGCAACAGATTGTCTAGTTTCCAAAGGATATTCCTTCCAGCATTCGCCTGAAATCGTACAGGAAACACCCTGGTCCAATGTGTTTCGATTTACAACCTCAAAGGGCGATGTCTATTTAAAACAACCGGCACCACTTCTGGCTCAAGAGGCTAAAGTCTTGCAACTCCTAGCGCATCAATTTAATGCAAATGTGCCGATTGTGATAGCCATCAACGATGAGCTGCATTGTTTTCTCATGCAAGATGCAGGAGTTTCACTGCGCAAAGATCTCAAAACCGAATTTCATCCAGATTTGTTGTGCCAATCCATTAAAAAGTTTACAGCTTTCCAACGATCGACAGAAAATAACGTAGAACCCTTTCTTGCACTGGATGTTCCGGATTGGAAATTAAACAGATTACCTCAATTGTACGAGCAAATCATCAATAAAGCGGATTTTTTAAAAGCAGACGGCGTGACAGATGAAGAACTGCAAACATTGCACGATTTAAGCCCGCAAGTTTCAGAAGAATTCAAATCATTGTCTCAATATCAAATCCCGGAAACCATCGTTCAACCCGATTTTAACACGAACAATATACTGATAAGTCCCGATACCAATCAGTTTACTTTCATTGACTTGGGTGAGTTAGCCATCTCGCATCCGTTTTTTTCCTTACATAATTTTCTATATCAGTCCACCCTCCATCATGGTGTAAAAGAAATGGATAAAACCTGGCATCAACTCCAGGATGCTTGCATCGAAAATTGGCTGGGTTCAAGAACAAAAACCCAATTACTGAGGGCATTTACATTAGCCAGAAAGTTATGGCCCATTTATTCTGCATGTGTAAATTATCGTTTCATGCATTGCGTCGATCTACAGGCCTTAAATTCCTGGTACGCCAATAAACCCAATCGACTAGCCGGGGTTTTTAGAAAATATATTGCATCCAATTGAGTTTTAAAAAACCATCAAAGTCTGCTCCTGCACAATCATTCTTTTCATATGTTTCTGCTAGATATATTAGTTATAACTCAGAACGACCACTTTTGGGGGTTCTTCCACAGGACCCCCAATGGTACGAAAACGTACGCTAAGCTTATTAAAGTAATTGTATAAAATCTACAAAGGCTTTTTTTACTGCGCTCATATCCTCTACCCAGGGCATATGTCCTGCATTTTCAATAATAACAGTTGAAATATTATCTCGAACAAATCGTTGATCATTCAAAAAAAGAGATGGAGGGGTCATACAGTCCTCACTACCACCAATAATTAAAGTTTGTACATTTTCTGGCACCCAAACTGCATTGAAATTTAATTCAGAGGCCTTTTGTTGCCACCAGCCTGCTGCTTGGTAATTAAAAGGAAGGCTTTCTAGCATTTGCTTCCCTTTTTCTAAACTTTGATTTGGAAAATAGTAAGGGGCACATGCCATTAGGGCTCGTTTAAATGTTTCTGGATTTTGATTTTCAACAAATTCTTGTAATTCTTCAACTAACGAAGGCTTTCCTTTTTCTTTTGCAACGCGCGATGCTTCTTCATGCCATAATGTTGGCGATGAATTTAAAATAACGAATCCTTTTAAAATAGTTTCTAGCTGTGGAAATAATAAAGGAAACATGCCGCCAAATGATTGACCAACTAAAACTGGATGTTGAAATCGATTTACTGTAGGTAAAAGAAGATCAAACCATTGATTAAAATTATAATGCTCATTAGCTTGATTACTTCCATTATTCGGAAAATCAATTAACCATGTATTGCCTGGCAGTTCAAGTTCTTTTGCTACTTTAAATAAATAGCTGGAATCTGCGCCTGGTCCACCAGGAAGGAATAACCAATTATAAATTTGGCCTTCGTAACTTTTAAAATTAATTAATTGGTACCTAACTGAATTTTCATCCCAAAAATAATTATTCAACTTATTTGCCTCATAGTCTTTATATATCATTATGTTGCGTTTCTATTCTTTGATTAAATTAATGATTAACTCTATCATAATATCTTTCTGCTCTGATTGACTTTGAGCCACTAGAAGAGCGATAGCAACTAAGGCATTATCATTAATTTTTGCTTCTCCATTACTTTTTATGTGGTGCTTATTTTTTTGTAAAAACCAAATAAACATCAATGCACCAATCCGTTTGTTTCCATCTACGAAGGGATGGTTTTTTATTAAAAAATAAAGCAAATGAGCAGCCTGCTCTTCAATACTTGGATAAAGGTATTCTCCATTAAAACTTTGGACTATATTACCCAGTATTCCTAAAAAGCTATCATCTTTTATCTTACCAAATAATGCTGAAGCTTCTCCTTGCTCAACAAGTTTTCCCTTTAAACTATTAATTGCATGCATTGCTTCTTTGAGGCTAATTTCCTCTGTTATGCCTTTACTCAAGCCACCACTCGGGAAATTACCTGTATCATACTGATTTAATAGAATAAAACTATGAGTATATTCAGCTAATACTGTTAGCAGCCCCTTTGCTTCGGTGTGATCTAAAGATTCTAATTGAGCTCTCTGAATTAGAGCGAGGCCTTTTTTTAATTTATCAATTGATTCTAATTGTTGCTTTAATCTGTTTTCGTTTAAAACATATCCTTGAAGTAGATATTCTTTGAGCACTTGATTAGCCCAAATTCTAAATTGTGTTCCTTTTCTTGAATTAACCCTATAGCCAACAGATATAATTGCATCTAAATTATAGTGTTTAATCAATCGATTAACCTTCCGGTTTCCTTCAGTACGAACTACCGAGTAATCCTCGGTAGTTGCCTCTTCTGAAAGCTCACCCTCAGCGTATATGTGCTTTAAATGTAATCCAATATTATCTGTAGAAGTATCAAACAAATCAGACATCTGTTTTTGACTTAACCAAACGGTTTCACCTTTCAAGTGCACTTCTGTTTGAATGCTGCCATCGTTAGCTTGATAGATAAGAACTTGCTTTTGTCCATTGCCGTTATCCATTACCTTGAAGCCTCTTGAAGTAATTTATAAACAGTTGAGCGCCCAATTCCTGTTTGCCTGGAAATTTCGGTTGCTCCTATGCCTGCAGTATAAAGTGAAACAATTTTTTCTCTATCAATTGTACGCTTGCGTCCAAAATTTATCCCTTTTAACCTTGCCTCTACTCTGCCTTCATTGGTTCGCTCAAGGATACGTTGCCTTTCTGCTTGAGCAACTGCCGCCAAGATGGTTACTACCATTTTTCCCATAGCCCCTTCAGTACTTATTCCATCATCGAGAAAACGAATTGATACGCCCATGGCATCAAACTCTTTAATTAATTGAATCATGTCAGCCGTATCTCGCCCAAGCCGGTCTAGTTTTTTAACCAGAATAACATCACCTTCTTCAACTTTAAGACGAAGAGTTTGTAGGCCGTCACGATCACTGTGACTACCAGTCGCTTTATCGGTAAATAGTCGAGTTAATTTAACACCAGCATCTTTCAGTGCATTAATTTGAATATCCAAAGATTGCTGACTGGTTGAAACACGAGCATATCCAAAGAGTCGCATAGGCTAAAAATGTCTCCTTAATCGATTTGTAGAAGCAATGTCTACTAATAAGGTAAAATATGATTTTATAGACAGTTTATGATAAGGTTTTTTGATTGTCTATCAATTTATAAATTAAGAGATATTCTATAAAGGTTAACCAAATATGTTAACCGATATTAGCAGTCATTCACGATTAAGAAACAAGCAGGTATGAAATCCCCCATTTATTTTAATCTTTAATTGCAATATATGGTAAAATTTACTATAGTAATAGTTACTATAAAGGGCAATATTAATGAAAATAATAAAAACCAAACTATTTGCCAAATGGGCGATAAAAAATCAAGTCACCGATGAATCACTTAATATCGCTGCTAAAGAAATTTCTATTGAAATTTACGAGGCTAATTATGGTGGTGGTGTAATAAAAAAGCGTGTTGCCAATAAAGGAAGAGGAAAAAGTGGTAGTACTAGAACTATTGTTGCTTTCAAAAGAGGCAAACATTGCTTTTTTGTGTTTGGGTTTGAGAAGAATGCCAAAAGTAATATTTCTTCTAATGAAGAAAAAGCTTTTAAAATTATCGCTAAATCATTGTTAGCTTATTCTGATGTAGAAATTATTAAGCTGATCAAGGAAGGTGCATTAGTGGAGGTTGAAAATGAGTAAAATTATTGATGCTATGTTGGAAACAGCTAAAGATCTTGGGCTAGATACAATTACTATTAAAGAAATAGAAATGCTTAACTTAAGTGAAGTTAAAGAACTTGAGGCACAAGAAATAAAGAAAATGCGAATTAAAGAAAAAGTTAGTCAGGCCGTTATGGCTAAAATATTAAATGTTACTCCATCTACTTATCAAAAGTGGGAAAGAGGGGAGGTGCATCCGAAAGGAGCAAATCTTAAACTACTTCGTTTAGCTCATGACCATGGAATTCAGTATATTTTATCATAATTGAACATTTTAAGTCTGATTATATTCTAGGCAGCGTCAATTTAACTTTGAGCTAGACTGTAATTTATTTACAGGAATAACGC
>NZ_CALMPD010000010.1 GCF_937871865.1 uncultured Legionella sp. | reverse complement strand
GAGCGTATCGCCCTATGTTTTTTTATCGTGACTTTGGTTTGTGTTGTATCTCTTTTTTTATTTGAAATCTACTCCCCTCAATATGGATTCAAAATGCCATGGATTCAAATGTAAGTAATGGAGAATATATTAGTGAAAAACATTCTAAGCCGAGTAGCATCTGAAAATAATATGATTCAATTAAATTATATTTTTTCTCTAATGATTTTGGCGGTAATGGGATTTATTTTGACAACAGCTATCTATATGGAGCTGGCTCATGGCGAAAATCCTTGCCCTCTTTGTTTGTTACAACGTGTTGCTTATTTTGGGATTTGCTTTGGAGTGATTCTCAGTTTACGGAATGGTTATTCAATGCGTTATGAAGGTCTGACCTTGATTGTTATTCTTTTATTATTAATTATGAGCACGCGCCAAACTATAATTAATATCTATCCCAGACCGGGGCACGAATATATTGGTTCGGCTATATTGGGACTGCATATGCCGGTATGGTCAATTGTATTTTCTATCTTATTGTTATTCGCTTACGCTATCCGGTTTTGTATTCTTGGTTTTAGTGATAGTTTAAGTCATTCACATGACGAGTTTTATCCAAAAATCTCATTTATCGCCAGTATTTTGGCTTGGTTTATCATTGTCTTATGTGGCTTTAATCTTCTGACTGTTTTTTTGCAATGTGGATTTTCAGTCTGTCACACGTACGTAAGTGCCTTTTAGCCGATGTCGCATGCCACATTTTATTAAGAGCTTCAAAACTTAACGCCCCTTCGTACTATTTGCCTACTACCAATGAATTTTGGACTTAAACCATCTAATTTGATTGCCATTTATAACCTTATCCATTCCGTTGGTGATAGCAGAGGTAGGGGCCTGATTAAATAGGTTTTATCGGTTATTAGAATAACCTGGTGAATAATCCTCTGAATTTGAACAGTATTCTTTAGGAATAGAGTTGTATTTCGGAGGAGGAGAGAAGAAAGAGGATTTTATTAATTGACTGCACAATTGATGATAGCCCACTGATTCAATTACATTTTGTTGGAATTTTTTTAAATCGGGCAATTTAATTTGTGTTCCTGATTGAACTAAAGCCACAAATTTGTTGTCAAGCGGAGCAGCATAAAATGTACCTAATTCCGCCCATATTTTTTGATTGCATGTTTCTTTGATGGCAGGCCAAATTGGATTAATATTATCCTTAAGCTCGGAGAATAAGCGCATGAATTCGTGTAGCTCTTTTGCTGATTTAGGTTGTGACAGCTTTTCCAGATAATCCATGGCAATATTGGTGATGATTTTATTTTTTCTTCGTTCAATGGCATTATCCAATGCGGATTCAAGCACTATAAAATCGGATTTTTCAGGCTCATAAATCTGTATTTTTCCCGTTTTAACTTCGTACAACCACCCATGAATGGTGAGTTCATTACGGGCCAATTTCTCTGCAATCAGGGGATATGTTTTTAAATGGGCGATTTGCAGTAAGATATTTTTTTGGGTGGCGATAATTAATTTTTCCTCCGGATCCTCAATCAGTTCAGTCCCATCTTCATGCATGCTCTTTAATACAGAATGTGAATGGCTGAGCCATGATGCTACATTAGGCAGCTGATTGGCAATATTGTTTTTTAATAACCCTTTCATTGCTCCGCATTGAGTGTGACCGCAAATAATAATATCTTTTATGTCAAATTCATTTAAGACATATTCAATTCCTGCCGCTTCGCTGGAGGAGGATGGGTACTTGGGGATAATGTTTCCTATGTTACGCAGAGTAAATAGATCCCCAGGATGAGCTTGAGTGATGAGCGTGGGATCTATCCGAGAATCAGCGCAGGTTATAAACAGGGTATCAGGGTGCTGTCCTTTATTTAATTGTTCGAACAAATCATGCATATGGATAAACGCTCTTTCTTTAAATTGGAGCACTCCGAGCATCAACTTAATTAACATTAAATAGTCCTTGTTTTTTATGGGAACAATTGAAAAACACCGCATAGCCTAAGAGCTGTTCATGTATTCATTATCGTAAAATTATTTTGCAGAATTGTAAAGATAATTTGAAGAGGCTCTTTTTATTGATGCGCTGAATTAGAGAAGCAAGCCCAAAGGAGCACGGACTTGCTTGTAGTTCGTTTTTATTGATTGTTGTAGTGAACAGAACATTGCCCATTATCCTGCACGGCCTCTTTAAGTTCATTCTCAAATTCGGCCTGAAATGAATGAAGCGAGTTATTTAAGATGGCGTGGTGCAATTTTTTGGTCATAAGAGCAGGCTCTTCAGAGAACAAAAGTGGTGTTTGAGAGTAGGTTTGAGTAATTGTTCTAATTTTTTCCCATAGCTTATTAAGAGAAGCAATATCACCTAGAGGTGAGCCCATCACTTTTTTTATTTGCTCAATGCTGGAAGGGGCATCTTTTGAATCAGGAGCTATTGATTTCCAATAGTCCTGGGTTCGATAAATAATTTGATGAAGAAGAGCGAAATAGTCGATTGACGAATGTTCTGTGGATACTGGCTGGAAAGGGTACATTTGTCTGTAAATATTATTTTTTTCATCGTCTGTTAATGCGTAAAAATAAGATAAAGGTATTATCGTCGTATTATCAACCTGTACTTTGGCTAAAGTCTCTTTCCTATATTTCTCGGGTAGCTTGGCTCCTTGCAATTTAGCGCCGGTTAAGGTTGCATAATCCAGGCGTACTGTACTTAAATCAACATTGTTTAAGTTGCATTGTTCCATATTCGCCAACATAAACTGGCATTTATCCACTTTCTTAAAGCGAAGATCTGCGTTTTGCAGTATAGAGAAACAAAAGTCGCAGTCTGTAATAGTGCTGTTATAAAAACTACAATCATTTAGATTCTCATGGCTAAAATCATACGAATCCCAATCTAAATCTTGATAATTTTGAGTAGTTACATCATAAGGGCTGAACATTTCTAAACCTGAACAATAGAATTTCAATACATTTTAAACGGACTGAATTATTTTACAACTCATAGCCATAAACTAAGTCTCAGAATGTAATTTAAACTAATATGATGTTGCATGGGTTTTTGATTGCAGTTATCACATAGGCGGTTCCGATTGCATTACAGTCGCTCTACACCCACTCATAAGGCCCACTGCCATTAAGTTGAGAAAAGTACGTCATCCTGAGCCTAGCGATCTCCTGAATTCTGGGAGATCCTTCATCGCTAACTCCTCAGGATGATGGTACGTTACGACAGAGCCCATGATGCCTGCCCACAGGCAGGAACCATAATATTTTGCCCGGCCAATCAAACAAAAAGACAACTGATGTATTATTTTACTATTTTTTGTTATTTAAGCGGTTCTCATCTGTCTTTACTAAATACAGAATAAATGTATCTGCTACGATAGGCTGCTGAATACGAGCTTACATGATTAAAAGACTCAGTACCAGTACGGGCGAGTTGGAAGAAAAAATTCTCTTTTTAAATTAAGTAGCAAATAGAGATGATTCATTGGTGATTAATTCGGGACAATTTAGACTTTGCTTAGTTATAAAATATCTATTTTTATAATAGCTTCCATCTTAATAGACAGGATTTGTATATTCACTCTCTAACCGAGATTCATGAGCTATTTTTTGCTTTCGATTACAAGCAAAAATAGACATTTTTACCTGCCATGCATTAAGTTGTTCGGGGGATAACGGGTTCAGTTTATTTGTTGAGGTGATTTCATCCATGCGATCGTCTATCTCTATTTCTTGTGAAAAAGAATCGCTTTGGGGGGTGAAAATAAAACGTGCATAGCCATGCGTATGCTTACGCCATTGTTTTTTTTGTGTCCATTGACTGTCGATTATTTTTTCTTCCTGATTATTTGGGATGCTTAGTTCATCCGTAAGCTGTCTGTTAGGTAGAAGTGCGTGTTTACTTCCGGGTGAGAAATAGGAAATAACACGAGATCCAGTGTAAAGCTCACGAGGAAAGTTCTGATCCTGAGGAAGTAAAGGGGGCCTGCCTGGTTGATTGATACTTGTTTTTTCTTCTTCTGTAATATGCTGAGCACTTCCCCCCAATATGCCAAGGAGGTGATGATGAACAATCCAGGGATCTTGAGCATCTGGCTCATCTGCATTGCCAACATGAATTTCACTTTCACTGTAGTTATGTGAATCAGCGGTAAGAATGGTACCGATTTTATATTTTCGACATAGTTGCATCAAACGATGCCATTCTTGCCAATGAGCTCGGTAATCTTCATCCGGTTTTTTGCCCATGACGAATGGTAGGGGGGATATGATGATTTTATTACTTGCCTTCGATTCTGCCAATGATTTTTCTAGCCATTCCCACTGCTCATCGCCTAACAAAAAAGATTCTGGTGTTCCATCTTGTTTTTGAGTAAGGCGATTATGAAGAATAAAGAATTCACGTTGTCCAATTCGTTTTTTAAAAAAAGGTCCCATACGCCCATCCGGTGTTTTAACTGTACCATAACCATCACTTTCCTGGGTACTAAATCGAGGCAATCCTACACCTTTATGGAACGAGTTTTCCATGTTTTGTCTGGCCGATTTTTGTTGTTTTGTAATTGCTTCTTTCATATTATTATCACCGCCATCGTGATCATCACATCCATTATAAAAACCGTGCATTAGTTTGGCTAAATGTATGTTGGCTGGATGAAAAAAGTCCGATTTCAAATGATGATCAAAAGCTTCTTCTGTTTGGACTCGGCGTTCAAAAACACGGCGATGCGGGAGAAATAGATTGCGTAAAGAAAAATAAACTTCGCCATTAAATAAATCTCCCAGATGAATAAACAGTTGATATGGTTGCTCATCAGGAGTATCGGCTTGCGAATTACCAGAGCCACCAATATGTTTATAAATTTGTTGGGTATGTGAATAATTATTGAAACCAAACAATCGCCCTAAAAAGCCTGCTTGTTCATGCCGTTCCTGATCACCACTTACTGCCATAATACTCGGTTGTGGGTCTCGTCGGGCTGGAGGTGTTTCAATCGTTAAAGGAAAATAGCGTCCTCTCTTGGTCTTTAAGATAGATAAAAGAGTTCCTTTATAGAATACATCACATTGATACTCTTTTTTGCAGAATAATTCAGGAGTTCGGAAGTGTAAAAAAGAACTTTTTTTATTGCCCGGATTCAGGTCATTTGAGGCTTCCGATGGATTAATAAATGTTTCCATCTTCATCTCATCTTCAGTCCAACTTAATCTCATTTGAAAATTCTGAGGGGTATGTCGACCATTTAGGCGAATAATGGCAGTAAGTAAAACACGATCATCTTTAATGTCTGGTTCAAAATCATCATCATAATCAATGTAATCCAGTTCTGCCCATAACAGGTTTCTAATAATCGGTTTTCGTGACATGCCATTCATCCTTTTATGTAACCTCTCAATAATCTGGGGAATTTCCCTATTCCGAATTACCTGGCTTGTTCACGATAGAGAGCTAGGCGCCGAACGGGATTCATGGATACCGCGGACCGCGGCAATTCGGTACAGTAGTTTTGTCACAACTTATTGAGAAGTTATCTTTCGTATCTTGATTGATAACTCACCTTACGCACGCCACTCGTTAGCAAGCCATATTTTTTAACTCCTG
>NZ_CALMPD010000009.1 GCF_937871865.1 uncultured Legionella sp. | reverse complement strand
TATGCCTTAACAAGAAAACCACTAAATTAGTCTATCAGCTTATCTTGATTTTCTCTATGGGTTATTTGGTTTGATTTAGTGAATTTTTAACTTAAAAAGAAACCACCAAAAAAACGAGCGTTTTTCTGGTGGCACTGAAATTTAAAGTTGCAGATAAAAGGACCGCAGATCAATTCTATTCGCATTGTGTTGAGCCAGTGCGGGCCGAGCTGTTTATGAATCAGAGTCGGAGGTGCACTTTCGTGGCGCACCGGAATCGAGTTTAAAACACCCTTGTTCAAACAATAATATATCATTAATATACGGTTTGATTTGTTGATCGCAATAACGCGTATGGAAAGAGATACCCCATGATTATAAAGCCAAAAGTTCGAGGATTTATTTGTACTACTGCTCATCCGGATGGTTGTTTTAAAGCAGTTGAAGAACAGATCGAGTTTATGAGATCACAAACCCAGTTTTCCGGCCCAAAAAATGTATTGGTAATTGGCGCCTCTACTGGCTATGGCTTAGCAAGTCGCATCGCCGCAACCTTTGGCGCGGATGCAAAAACAATTGGTATTTTTTATGAAAAACCAGCTGAAGGTGAGCGTACAGCTTCAGCTGGCTGGTATAATTCAGCAGCTTTTGAACAAATTGCTCATCATGCTGGCCATTATGCTAAAAGCATTAATGGAGACGCTTTTTCCAAAGATATTAAGTCACAAGCCGCACAATTAATTCGCAAGGATCTCAAGCAAGTCGATTTAATCATCTATAGTCTGGCCACGCCACGCCGTGTCCACCCTGTAACTGGTCAAGTGTATACATCAGTATTAAAACCAACCGAACACGCATTTTCCGGTAAAACGGTGGATATTTTTCGTGGTGAAGTAAAAAACGTCACAATTGAACCTGCCACAGAGGAAGAAATAGCTCATACCGTTGCTGTAATGGGTGGCGAGGATTGGGAAATGTGGATTGATTTTCTTGCTAAAGAAAACTTATTGGCAGATGGCGTTCTGACGGTTGCGTATTCGTATATTGGTCCTGAATTAACCTATGGTCTATACAAGGAAGGTACGATAGGTAAAGCAAAAGTTCATTTAAAAGCAACTGCAGACAAGTTAAATCAAAAACTGGAGTCTATTCACGGACAAGCGATGGTTTCTGTTGATAAGGCAGTGGTTACTCAAGCCAGTGCCGCGATACCTGTTGTGCCGCTTTATATTTCAATCTTGTTTAAAATCATGAAAGAGCAGGGTACGCATGAAGGGTGCATTGAGCAAATGTATCGTTTATTTAATCAGCATTTATACTCGGCCAATCCACTTACGCGTGATGATGAAGGATATATACGCATCGATGATCTCGAGATGCAGGACGATACCCAGGAAAAAATTAGCAGGCTCTGGGAAAATATCACCACTGATAATTTAATGCAGGAGACTGACATCAGCGGTTATCGTGAAGATTTTTACCGATTATTTGGATTTAACATGCCTGGAATTAATTATGATGCAGATGTTGACCCGGTGAGAACGATAGAATCGATATAAACTCGCTGGGGACTGGACGATAAATTCAGTGGCAAATAAAGTGGGTTCATTTGCAACTAATGTGGGCCAAGAATGAATTTCATTCGCAATTAATTCGGGCCAACTTTATGCGCTGATTGCGAGCCGATGTGTTTATGAAAGCGAGCCGTTACAATTAACTATTGGTTTTGTAGGCTCATATTTGACACTACCAAGGATAATTGCTAACGGGTTTTACATAGGCGCGGTGTTAATTGGTGGATATTATTTCGCACGGGAAGCTATAGAAGAATTTTTCAAAGAACATGAAATCGGTATTGAGTTTTTGATGTCTACCGCTGCTATTGTTGCTGGTGTGATGGGACAATGGGCAGAATCGGCAACACTGGTTTTTTTATATTCTATTTCTGAAGCAGCAGAGGGTTATGCTGGTGAAAGGGCGCGACATGCTATCAGAGTATTGATGGAACTTGCCCCAAAATCCGCATTAGTCCGACGTAATAATAGCGAGTTCCTAATACCTTTAGAAGACATTCAAATTGGAGATGAGTTTATTGTTCGTCCTGGTGAAAGCATCGCTACAGATGGAGAGGTCATATCTGGACATTCTAGTGTAAACCAAGCGCCTATCACGGGTGAATCAATTCCTGTTGAGAAATTTGTGGGAAATAAAGTATTTTCTGCAACTATTAACGGCGAGGGGACTCTTACTATTCGCGCTACCAAAAAATTTGCTGAGAACACGTTATCTCGTATTATTTTTCTTGTTGAAAAAGCACAGGATAAAAAAGGTCGCAGTCAACGATTTATAGAGCGTTTTGGCAATCTCTACAGTCCATTCGTTCTTTTAGCAGGGGTACTAATAGCTACCCTACCTGTTAGGACTTGAAAACAGATGGCGCTGTGCTTGAATTATTTTGCAAATGAACCAACAATAAAATGCAAATGGATTTTGATGAAACCGAATTAAATTGCAAATGAAATTAGTTTTGAACCCGAATTATTTTGCAAACGGAACTCTCTTTGATCGTTCAAAAATTTAACATGCACAAGTAAATTCAATAAAAACCCATTTTAATACTTTCATTAGTAGAATAATGGAGTAATTTATACGTCCTCTTCCTGATCAGAAAGATCCTTCGATAATTCCATCTCCAACTCCTCTATAGTTGGTAATAATGTTTTAATTTCCTTGGGTAAGGCTTCTGTCAGTTTATATTCAGCAAGGCCAATAGGCTTTGTCATATCTCTTAATGTATATTCAGCGAGAACACCAACTTTTGATCGGCATAAAATCAAACCAATGGAGAGGTTGTCTCCAGGTTGGCGCAGGAGATCATCAACAGCGGATAAATAAAAATTCATTTTACCAGCATATTCTGGTTTAAATTTACCTGATTTGAGCTCGACCACTAAAAATGATCGAAGTTTTATGTGGTAAAAAAGCAGATCAATATAAAAATCTTGATCTTCTACTTGAAGATGATATTGACGACCCAGGAAGGCAAACCCTTCTCCGAGCTCAAGCAAAAACTTCTCAATATGAGCAATAAGGCCTTTTTCTACCTCTCGCTCATGGGCATCATTGCCAAGACTTAAAAAATCAAAAAGATAGGGGTTTCGAAGTGTAGCTTTTGCAAGCTCAGAGTGAGGCGCTGGTAACTTGGTATCAAAATTGGTGACAGCCTTTCCTTCCCTTTGATATAAGTTAGTTTCAATTTGCATTGATAACACATTGCGTGACCAGCCATGCTCCTTGGCTTTCTTTATATAAAATTCCCGTTCCCTTTTATCAGATACTTCATACATTAATGTTATATTATGTCCCCAAGGTAATTGGTCAATAGCCTGTTGACCAATTGCTTCAAAACTGTATTCCTGCGCAAAACGCTTCATGTATTTTAGATTTTGTGGACTAAACCCCTTCATCTCTGGGAATTCAGATTGCAGATCGCGACTGAGTTGCTCAATGATTTTTGAACCCCAACCATGAATTTTTTGCGACCTTAAAATTTCACTACCAATATGGTGATAAAGAAAAATCATTTCCCGATTGACAGTGAGAACAGCGTTATAGCGCGAGTTTGTGACGCGTGATTTTAAATCATCTAAAAATTTCTTGTAATTGTCACCTGTAATTTTTTTGTCCATAACTTTATTCTTTAATTGATTTAAACAATGACATTAGCATGTACCAATGCCTCTTGAATTTCAGCAACCCTTAATTCAGGAAGCTTGCCAAGAAACCATTGATTTATTTCTCTTTCAGAAGTGTGTAGAATTTTAGCCAATGTACCAATTCGATAACCGGAGCGGGCATATCGTGATTCAAGAATACTGCCAAGCGGTTTTAAAACCTGATCAATCACTTCTTTATTAATGGGTTTAACCCCTGCTGAAAAACCAATTTCCAATGCTCGATTAAAATGGGAAATAATCTGTAGCGGGGTGATAAGGTGCTCGGTCAGATGAGTTAATGCTTCCTGAGTAATCACATCCCCCCATTTTTTATCCTTGGCAAGACATTGGGTAATTGCCCATTGTAAGTACTTGTCTTTTTTACCAATGATTTGTTCATCCAGATCGATAACATAGGCTCGAGAACCAATCTCCTCCATTTTAGCTGAGCGAATGGTATTCTTCAGTTTTGGCTGTCCTGCCAGGATAATGGTTAATGTTTGTCTGCTTAATTTGGCCATCTCAGACAGTTTTTTTAATGCAGATAGAGTGTTTCCGTGTAAGTCTTGTGCCTCATCTATGAACAAAACAACGGGCTTGTTATTGTCTTCCATTAATTTTACAAGGTGCCGATCACGCGTTTCATAACCAGTAGGTGAAGGTTTATCCGATTTATTGACATCGATTAATAGTGCAGTCAACAAGGTTTTAACGTTAACTCCTTCTCGATCAGAGCTGTAGGAATAACTAACAATACACTTCCCCTCTTTTTTCAAATCATGCATCAATTCATTTATAAAAGTTGTTTTTCCTGATCCCACGGTTCCACTGACGGCAATAAGACTTCCATAACTCAAAGCAAGATTTTTTATTTTTTCATGCAATCGCTTGATTTTGTCAGTCGCATAAAAACCTGCTTCGGATAATGGTTTGATAAGACTATATTCTTCCAGTGCATCTAAAATCATAATTATTCCTCTTTGGCGACAAGTTTTAATGCCATGTATTCGTTTAATTGAGTAATTAACACATCGTGTTCCATAGATTGTTGCGTCAAAGTATCAATGAATTGTTTTTGTTGGGTAGTCAGTAAACTTAGTGGCTTGCCAAGATGTTGTGCCAAAGCCAATTTAGCTTCCAGTGATGAATTATATTTTTTGACATGGCCAGGCAATAAATTAATATTAATATTTAGTGGGGCTTGACCTGTCTGATTTTCAAAAGCAGGCAACCGAAGTGAAATATGTTTGGATAACTCCACAATATTGTCTGCTGCTTGTTCCTTTTCGGACTTTTTATGGTGATTATATTCTCCAAATGGAGTTGCTACCTCAACTGGCAAAAATGGGCCATATTCTTCATCGCGGTATTCAATATGAATACTCCCATGATCTCCCGATATTAATAAAAGCACCTCCTCCCCTGCAAATTGTGACGACAGCTGATAGTGAATATTATTAAACTGAACCGTTGCATCACTTTTTACTTGTCTTTCAACAGGTTCACGGAGTAACAAACTGTACTGCTCATAAGAACAAATACTTAAATCAGCATGTACTGGTAGATTTGTTTTCCAAACCTGGTATCGGGTTAAATTTTGTGAGCGATGTTTTTTGTTGGCAATCTCCGTCGCAAATTGCCTTAGATAACTGTTTCCATGTTCCAAATCTCTTGGTAGTTCAAATTGGTAACAGGGTTCGACCATTGATTTGATCGAACGATGCAACCGCTCTGCTTTACCTTTAGCACGAGCCGTTGTTTTTCTGCCACCTTTACCACGGGGCAAGTGTGTTAGTATCTGTATGCCAAGCTTAGTCATGACACGCATGAATAACCTGCTTTTTACAAAACTGGCATTATCGGTATAAATGAAATCAGGAATTCCGTAGAGTTCGGGTTGATCCCCTCTCATTTTTGAAAATGCATGGTAGAGAAAATCTAGCGCTGTAAGCGTATCTTCTCCTTCAGCAAGGTAATATCGTGAATAAACCAATCCACTTTTATCATCTATTACTGAGTACGCCATCACCCGTCTGGGATCATTCGGATTTTGAGAGGGTAATCGATGCAATTCTGATGGGGTAATATCTAATTGCCAGCATTGATTGCTGTAGGATGCCTCAAAGTGGTTTACTACAGGTTCTGAAAGGATATCCTCTGGAGAAATAAAATAATGATTAAGATAATTATTAATTGTTGATACTTTAAGTAAATTTTTAGGTGCTTTGATAATTCTGTTTTTTAGCAAAACCCCATCGTTTTCAATAAATTGAATACAACGTTGGGTGGAAATTACATGTTTATTACCATTTATGGAGCGAATTTTCATTGCAGCAATAAGTTGGCAATAATAATGCAGTTCATCATCTTTTATAATTCTTGGACACCCTTTGTCTTTGCGCGTTAGCCGATCTTTTGGATGTAACATCAATTTTTTCAGTTGCCTGTAAACTGTAGTTTCAGACAATTGATAACGCAGAGCTACTTCATTAACGAGTTCTCTACGAAGCTTCCCATTATGTGGTAAATTGGTTATTTTTTCATCAAGACGGTACAAAATTTCTAAAGGGATTTTACTCACTATGGGTTATCCTTCACTTCGATTCCATTTTTCTTTAACCAGTGATGTAGATTTCCTACAGAAGTTTTATATCGTTTGGCAATGAATACTCTGGATGAACCATTGTTAAGTAAAGCTACAATCTCATCTTTATATTCATCAAGCTTGCTTTTACCTGTTCCTTTAGGGCGCCCCATAGGCAGCCCTTTTAGTTTTCGTGCCCTTAAGGCTTCTGAAGTTCTTTTAGAAATAAGATCGCGCTCTATTTCACTGGCTATTGAAAAAATCATTCCAATAATTTTACTTTGTATGCTGTTGTCTAATCGCCATTGACCTTTGATGGCATATAAATTGATTTTCTTCTCAAGGCAATGACTCATGATTTCCATGCATTCAAGCATACTACGACCAAGTCTTGAGAATTCACTAACAATTAAATGATCCCCCTCCGACATCGAATCAATGATTGAGCCAAGCTCGCGTTTTTTCCAATGAATGGCACCAGAGATTTTTTCTTCAACAAAATGCACTTTGCCAAGATTATTTTCATTGGCAAAAAATAAAACATCCGATTTGTTTTTACCTAGATCCTGGTCGACAGTAGATACGCGAAGATAGGCAATGGTTTGTTTATTCAAAATTTGTCAGAAATAAGTGATTTCAATATAAACCCATATTATACTATTTATTTTGATATAAAAAGCACCTTTTTACCTTTGATATTTGAATAATTTTATAAGCTAATTTAAAGGATCGTTTATTTTGTATGGTATCTCCCGTTTGCAAAATAATTCGAGTTCAAAAGCAATTCTATTGGCAATTTAATTCGGTTTCATCAAAATCCATTTGCATTTTATTGTTGGTTCATTTGCAAAATAATTCAAGCACAGCGCCATCTGTTTTCAAGTCCTAACAAATAGGGCAGGGAATCGTATTAATACTCGGAATATATTTCGAATATGCCAGCGAGTTTTAAAACAAGTGCTTGCACTTTTACCAGAGAATGAGCGATTTGAATTTACACCTCATAAACTTCGGCATACTTTTTTGAAAAAAGTAACAGATAAGCATGGAGTGCATTTTGCTCAGGAACTTAGTGGCAATGTTTCTATTAAAGAAATTTTTCGTTATGCGAAACCCAGCCAGGATGAGATGCAAACTACTATTGAAGAATTATTTCAATAAAATATAAAAAGGAAAGCCATGACTCAAAGTAGATTAAATAAGAGCGATTTTTTTGGTTATACAAAATCATATTGGTCTTAATACTTATGTAAAAAAACGAGAGTTAAGCAAGCCAACAAGTTTAATCAGCACCACCGCATAACCTATATGCTGATTAGGACATATGATGATTTGCTTTATAAAACCAGTGTCGTCGTAACCACAATGCCACCCTCACGAGTGAAATTAGCACAGGAACCTCAACAAGGGGGCCTATAACTGTTGTGAATCCGATGGCTGAATTAAGTCCAAAGGCAGAAATGGCGACAGCAATAGCCAATTCAAAATTATTACTGGCCGCCGTAAATGAGGTTGCCGTTGTTTTTTCATAGCTTGCACCGATGATTTTTCCCATTGTAAAACTGACAAGAAACATCACAATAAAGTAGAGACTCAACGGAATGGCAATACGAATCACATCAAATGGAAGTTGTAACACCATCCCGCCTTTCAAAGAAAACATTGCTAGAATCGTAAACAACAGGGCAATCAGAGTAATGGGAGAAATTTTGGGTAAAAAAGTGGTTTCATACCAAACAGGCCCTTTTTGCTTTATCAATACAAAACGAGTCAGAAATCCCGCAAAAAAAGGGATACCAAGATAAATAAAAACACTTCCCGCAATTGTCATAAAATTGATGTGAACTATTTGCCCAGTCATCCCGACCAGGGGCGGTAAGACTGTTAGAAAAAACCAGGCATAGACACTAAAGAAAAGCAATTGAAAAATACTGTTAAATGCCACTAATGCCGCGGCATATTGATTATCTCCTTCGGCCAGTTGATTCCAGACAATCACCATGGCAATACACCGCGCCAAGCCAATGAGAATAAGTCCGGCCATGTATTCGGGATAACCATGTAAGAACAAGATGGCAAGGCCAAACATGAGAAATGGTCCAATAATCCAGTTTTGAATCAATGACAACAGAAGAATGCGCCAATCTTTAAACACCAACGGCAATTCTTCATATTTAACCCGGGCCAAAGGAGGGTACATCATTAAAATCAACCCGAGTGCAATGGGAATATTGGTGGAGCCAATAGATAAGGAATTGATAAATTGCGGTGTTCCAGTAAAGAGCGAGCCGATCCCCACACCTGCAGTCATGGTCAGGAAAATCCAAAAGGTTAAATACCTATCTAAAAAAGAAAGGCGCCCTGTCCTGCAAGTGGTCATAACAATTCCTGGTCTATTCGTGATTTAAGTTGATTAAATACCGCCTCAAATGCAGCTTTGATTTCAATCTCGGTTCCTTTTGATTTAGCAGGATCCGGGATGCTCCAATGAAATTTCTTGGGTTGACCTGGAAAAATAGGACAGTTCTCACTATTCGCCTGATCACACACTGTAACGACCAAATCAATAGCTTGTGATTTAAATTCATTCCAGGATTTACTGCGTGCTGCGTTACATTTGATTCCATGATGAGCAAGAGTTTCAATTGCTTTGGGATGCACGCTTCCAGTAGGAACGCTACCTGCGCTAAAAGCCAGATAGCGACCATTAGAGTATTGGTTAGTTATCGCCTCCGCCATAATGGAACGACACGAGTTACCGGTGCACAAAAACAGTAACTTAAGGGGTTTAGGGTTCATTATCCGCAACACCCAGATGTTTTTGATTTTGTATCGCAGCAAGCGGTTGGGGTATTTTTATCAGGCATTGAACAAGAACCCTCTGCTACTTTTTCTCCAGAAAAAAACTGAGCATCCTCCATAGTATGATAGGCTTCCCATGCGATTCCTGAAGGGTCACTTACCCATGATTTCTCCGATTTAGCATAACAACAAGTCGTCTCGCCATCACTATGGGTAGAAATATTGGCTTGAGAAAACTGGTTTCTCAGTGCCTCTAATTCGGTGGCATCATCCACCTGAATACCTAAGTGTTCTACACCCTGTTTTCCACGAGTTGAAATTGCAAAATTAATGCGTGGGTCATCCAGCATCCATTTGGCATAATCGGATTTTACTTTTACTGGATCGGCTCCAAATAGGGCATTATAGAAACGAATGCTTTCAGCAAGATTGTCAACGCCAATATGAATATGAAAACGTTTCATGACTTACTCCTTTTTAGAATTACAGCAATCATTTATTTCAATAACCAGACAATTGTTTGTCCCGGGTTGTTGAATTAGAACTTGTTGTTTACTGCAACAGTCTTGAACCATGAATGAGATAAAATCGCGCATTAATTCAAAATTTGCAGAATAAAATACAAATCGTCCCTTACGATAAGAGGACACAATTCCGGCGTTAGATAAATGGCTTAAGTGAAACGATAAAGTATTGTGTAAAATACCCAACTCATCGCCAATGGCGCCTGCTGATAACCCTTCTGGCCCTGCTTGAACAAGCAATCGAAACACTTGTAAACGGGTTTCTTGTGAAAGGGTATCAAATATTTTTAGTGAGTTTTTTATGTCCATACTTCTAGAATAGTAGAATAATTGGAATGAGTCAAATGATAATGCCAAGCTGTTTAAAATTAATTTTGCTTTCTGATAAGTACGCCACTTAATTCTGTTCCAGCCGAAACAGTATTAAAAACAGTTCCATATTTCTTAACGTTATCATGTAGTAAATCGAGTCGCTGATCAGACTCCGTGGTATCAACGATGATTTCATACGTTATAGATTCCATCTTTGGTGGTATGTCCTGCCTGACTCCGTGAATTTTAACTTCAACTCCATGCAGTTCAAATTTTAAAAGAGGAGTGACTCGCTCAATCCCTTTAATCATACAAGCAGAAACTGCAGCTAATAGGAGTTCTGCTGGATTAAATGCATCTGGGTTTCCGTTTAAGTTGGTATCGAGACTAATCGATGCATTTTTGCAGTACGCAATACTGCCTTCAGAATTTACGCGCTTGGATACTACATCAAAGGTCATTTTTTTGGTTGTTTCTGACATGATTTTTCCTATATGTAAGTCACTTTCAGATGAATTTTAATGCATGGTTCGCAACAATATAAGGATTAATAACTCTAAAATAAATTAATGGCGTGGTAATCAAAACCAATAGGACAACATCTACAATAGCTTCAATGGCTGTTGGCAATACAGGTAGGATATAAGCGAACAACAACATAATAAAATACTCTGCCACGGCAATGATTACCGCAATACGTAAAATAATATGTTTTTTAGTCATTGTATCAATTGTCTTCTCATGAAATGTATTATCAGTATATGAGTTCATTATTCTTAATGAATTTGTAATTTTTCACCCGGATTTTAATATTGTGGTGAATAGATACATGTATTTTTACATATACTGCCAGCCATTAACATCAAAATTAGCGCCTGTAATAAATCCTGCATCAGGTGATGCCAAAAAGGAAACCACGTTGGCTACTTCTTCAGGTTTGCCTAAGCGACCTATGGGGATCTGGGCAATGATTTTTTTAGGATTATTGAGCTAGGATGTATTCTTTTTTTGATTGTGATCAAGAACTACTTGAAAAAGTTACAACATCAAACTTTGTTGATGCTCGAGCCTACCTTGATGAAGAGGGGGTTTACATTATTTCTGAGCTTTGGAATAGCCATTACGGATGGTGAGTTTATCTGAAATATTCAGCATTTCCTTTATTTCTATAGGGTTAATATTCTGGATTTTCATCTATCAGGATTTAATTATTTAGAATTTATCTGTTAAGAATTGGGTCAGCATACCTTGAAATATAGAACTTAGTGCTATATAATTACACCATATAATAAAAAGAAATATGGAATGTTATTTTGCGGATTTTTAAAAACAAATGGTTTATTAAATTTGCAAAGAAAGAGCGTATTTCAGATTCTCAATTATGTAAGTTAATAAAAGAAATTGAGAAAGGGCTAATCGATGTTGATTATGGTGGTGGAGTTATAAAGCAAAGGCTTGGCAGAGCTAACCAAGGAAAGTCGGGTGGGTATCGGTGTATTATTTTATATCGATATAAAGATCTGGCCTTTTTAGTGTATGGATTTCCAAAAAATGAACGTGACAACATAAGCCAGGAAGAAGAGCAAATATTTAAAGATTTATCTTCGCAGATGCTTAATTTTTCTGGTGATGACATTGAGCGATTGCTCCAATCAGGTGCACTTGTGGAGGTACAATATAATGAGCACAAATAAAACATATAAAAGTGAGGTTTTTGAGGCTGTACATGAAACTGTTGTTGATATGTTTGATGCGGGTGTTATTGATAAAAAAACAATGCGACAATTTGATCGCGCCTGTTTAACTCCGATACATGAATTTTTACCTGTGGAAATAAAAGCATTGCGTGAACGAGAAAATGTGAGCCAACCCATATTTGCGTATTGTCTTAATGTATCTAAAGATCTTATTAGTCAGTGGGAGAGGGGGCTTAAAAAACCCGCGGGTACTTCTTTGAAATTACTTTCTTTAATAGAAAAAAAAGGACTAAACGCTATATTATAAGTAATTGATTAAACCAAAGGCGTTTTGGGTCAGCGGATTTTCATAGGTGAGTTTGGTTTGTGGTAGTCTCATTTGTTATAAGTTAGATTTCCCTAGCTGTTTTAACAGATATTCCAATCCTAACTCAAAATCCCCTTTACCAAGTATGCTGTCAATAGTCTTACCTTTAAATGAATTAGCTAAAGTTAAAATTTTAATATTCACCTCTTCAAGCTGATTAGTATTTTTTTCAACCTGAGCAATGAGTTTTAATTCTTCATTTGTGGGATTTTCATTGCGCCATTTTTTACATTGTTCGAAGAATACCCAATTATCAGCATTTTGAGCGCTGTGTAGTTTAATGATTCGCTCAATGGTCTCGCTATCAAGCACATGGGGTTTTGATTGGACTTGGTTTAGATTATTGAGTTGTTCAAGTGATGCTTCAAGTTGGCCTTCACTCATCTCAACATACAAGGGCAGCATATTCAGACCATACCAATTTGCGTCTTTATTCATGGTTCTTTTCTTTGGAACAAGGAAGTGGTGATTAGACCCTAATTAAACAGCAAAAACAACATGAGGCCTTATGTTCATTAACGTGATTTAGCATCAGGTGTTGTTTGCGCCAGATCATCCAGTCGTAAATTGGTTATTCCAATTGCAGCGGCGCATTGCAAAAAGAAGGCAAATTGAAAAGCACCACGGCTCATTTTATTTAATATACTGGCGTGAGTTTCGTGTACATCAATTGTGTTGAGTAGGGTAACAAGTTGCTCATAACTGATGTTGCGTCGCTTTAATTCGGCTTTAAGCATTCCAGAAGCTAATTTATTCCAGTCTATAGTACCCAATAGAAATCCTCTGAAAATATCTTTAATAAAATTATTATCTCAAATACGATATAAAAATGTCAAATATGGCTTGCATTGAATACCGTAAGTGATATAATTATACTGTATTCGATATATCATATTTTACAAAGGACATTAAAAATGATTAGAGAGATTGTGCGAAAAACTTCTTTACCAATTTATTTTGTTTTGGACACCATCCGGCACAAGCGTGGCCAACGCAAGATGATGGCATACTCCTTGAAGAATAGCCGATGCACTTAATTTTAATTAATACTTTTGGTAGGTATGTTGCGCCAAAATATAGGTTTTTTGAGAAACTCTTTATCGTCTAGCACACCACAATATAAAGATGGAGAACACAATGAAAATAAGATTCATGTTAATGAACGCAGTTGCAGTATCAGCCATTGTTTTAACAGGATGCAATACGAGTGATATCAAAGCGACTATGGGGAATGGAGATGCAGTATCAACAACTAATAACCGTCATATAAAGCCAATCAGCTCTGAGCAAGTAAAGATATATCATTCAAAATCTTCAATGCCAAAACACCATACTGTTGTTGGTAGAGTCTCTGCTTCAAATTATAATATGATTGGAATGACCATTTCTCAAGAATCGATAATGGCCGAATTAAAAAAACAAGCGGCCTCAATGGGTGCGAATGGAATTACTCATATTACAACAGGACTTGCTCAAACTACTGCCGAAGCAATTCTTTCAAAATAATTTAAAAACCATTTTCATTTTGAGGCCTTCTTTGAGGCCTTCTTTGAGGCCTCGACCCATTTCATCGTAAGAGGCCAAGTATAATCATACCAGCGGCCACGAGTGTAAGCGCTGATGCGGCAAGGTTAATCATGGCGATCCGTTCTGTGCGTCGCAATGCCCCACCTGCATGAGACAGCAATTTTTCTATATCATTTTGTATGGTTAAAGCGGTGGATCTTGCACTTTCCTCTAGTACGTTTGCCATAGTTTCTTTAGCAGCAGCAAGAGACGCATTCAAAATTCGTTCAGATTTTTCTTTTGCCTCATTTCCCCAGCGTAAAGCGATCCCCTCTAAATCCTCTTTGTACTGATGGAGCATGAGTTGTTGTGTTTTAGCGTTGTCTTCCATCAGTTTGGCATTCATGGTCTGCAATATAAGAATTGGATCGTTTCGTCCAAGGACAACCCCATGTTTTATGGCAACCTCGTTAATGAGTGATTCGAATTGATCGGCCATTACATTACTACCGCATTGGTTAGTTGATTAAAAAGTTCGTCTCGCACTATTTTGAGGCGTTGCCTTGTCATGATAGTTCGAGCGGGTGAAGCGATGGCTTCGCTAAAAGTAAGACGTTCTTGAAGCATTTCGGTTACATCACGGCCAAAAGTCTCTTCTTTAAGTGCCGGTATATGAATTATTGCGGAAATCTTTTCTTTGTTTTCTTTGTAGGTTTTCATTTGTTCGAAGTCTTTACCTTCGTGTTGCACTGGTCCCCAGTAAGAGTTTAGCCAAACTACAAATAAAGCATTTTCTGGGAACTGGCTGGCAAGTTGTGAAAAACCATTCACAGTGTCTTGCATGGCTTGCCCACCCGTAATGACGGTATGAACTACCAGCTCATGCCCCATTTCAGCCAACAGTGAAGGGATGTTGCTGCTGATTAAGTAATGTGACAGTGGTACGAAGGAGCTTGCTCCATTGTCAATAATGACGTCATGGGTTGTTGGCGCAATCAGTTCAATGAGGTCATCAAAGTGACGAGAGTTAATTTCATCGCCATCCATTATGTGCAGTCGGGTAACATTCAGTGCTTTATAGCCCGAAAAAGTGGTGTTAACCGGATCGGTATCGATACAAAGAGGCTCTTCCCCCTCGTTTTTCATATACTGCGCCAGTGTTGATGCTACGAAGGATTTTCCTACCCCTCCTTTTCCTTGCAAGACCATATTAATTTTAGCCATTAAAATAATTCCTCTGCATTGGGTACTGGATTAAAGGTAAAGCCTGACAGTGTTCCTGGTTTCGTTGTTTTTTTTGTGTGGTCGTCTGGTAATTTGGATTTATTGTCCTTTGATGTTTGGGCTGCATCGGGTTCAACTTGAGGGGTTGGTTGATTTGCTTGTGGCCGGCGAATTTGGCGATTCACATAATTCAAAAAGGTGTCATAACCAAATTCAATTCGCTTTAACTCATGCATGTTTTCCCACACGGTTTTAACTGGATATCCCACATCAAGCGCTTCTTTTATATCAGCTCGAACAGCTAAGAAGGCCACCAAATTCTTATTGCGAGGTGTTGATTTTTTTTCCTTGACCCACTTGGCCAGCTGGTCTGTATAGGATGTTCCCATATCAATTAGTTACCTGTTATAAAATCAATTAAATGTCAATTTCATGTCAACTAACATCGGTTCAAATTCGATTATAAACCTATAAACCTCTTTTTTAATATGACTTACGCTAAAATAATTTTTTCCTATAAAAAACAAGGATAAATCGAATGCACCGTGGTATTATTTCTTGGCGTAATGGATTTAAAAAACAGGGCAAGATAGGTGAAGATGGCCACCCAGCGAGCTGGGTATCCATTTCACATTCTTCCTTATTCGCACCTTCGGTGCTCAACGTAATTCTTGCTCTAGCGAGGCTAACGGCTGCCGCCGTTTTAAGGTCAGGACAAAGTTTAAAAAAGGTATTGCGATGAACAACAGCGACACAAAACCCAGCAGAAAACACGCCCGACGGCTTCGAATTCCCGTACTTCCAGAGGAAGAGCAAATAATCAAAGAAAACGCGGCACATGCGGGATTGGCCACCGCTGTATATCTTCGTCGTTTGGCTCTAGGTTATGAACTAAAGAGCGCCATCGACCAACAGCACATCATCGAACTTTCTAAAATAAATGCTGATTTAGGTCGCTTGGGTGGTCTGCTCAAGTTGTGGCTTACCAATGATGAGCGGCTAGCTCATATTGAGCCCAAAACAATAACCGTCGTATTAGAGCGTATCAAAGCAACCCAGGCAGCCATGCTTGAAGTAGTGAACAAGCTATGAACTTCTTTATAGCCCAAAGTGCGGTAGGGAGTTAAGACATGATTGTCAGACACATTCCAATGAAAGTTATTAGGAAAAGTAACTTTGCAGGACTCATCCATTATATGACTAATGAGCATGGCAAACAGGAACGTGTTGGCGAAATTCGCATTACAAATTGCCAGAGCAATGAGATTGAATGGGCAATCCATGAAGTACAGGCAACGCAAGAACTTAATCAGCGTGCAAAAGGTGATAAAACCTATCATCTTTTAATTTCCTTTCCTGCAGGAGAAATTCCATCAGCTGACGTATTAAAGGATATTGAGCAGAGGGTTTGTTCTTCCGTGGGTTTAGGGGAGCATCAACGAATTAGTGTGGTGCATTATGATACCGATAATTTTCATATTCATGTGGGCATCAATAAAATCCATCCCACGGGTTATACCCTGCATGAGCCATATCTTGCCTATAAAAAATTGGGTGAGATTGCCACACTGCTTGAAATCGAACATGGTCTGCAACGGGTGAATCATATTCCTCATAAGGTGGGTTCTGAGAATCGAGCGGATGATATGGAGCATCATGCGGGTATCGGGAGTCTTTTAAACTGGATTAAATCTGAGTGCATGGAGCAACTTAAGGCTGCTAATAATTGGTCCCAGTTTCATCATGTATTGGCGCAACACGGTCTTGAACTACGAGTGCGTGGTAGTGGTTTAGTGATCGTGGATGGTTTAGGAATTGGTGTTAAGGCAAGCTCAGTATCACGTGATTTTTCTAAAGCGAAGCTCGAAAAAGTATTTGGGTCTTTTGAAAACAATACATCGACTCATCCAGACTTCATACCTCCCGTAGCAAAAAAAGCAAGGGTTGTAAAAGTGGGGCATAATCCACCACCGCGTAGTCAAAATCGTTTGTATAAGCTTGAACAGCTTGAAACACTTTCTATTGAGCAAGGCATTCATTATTCACTCAAACCGGTTCACATGAAAATAAATACCTCGATTCTTTACGCCAGGTATCAAGAGGAACAGAACCACGCCAAATTTAATTGTGCCTCTGAGCTTTCTCATGCCCGCGCACGGAAAAACCAACTAATCGAATCAGCGAAACGAGGCGGTCGGTTAAAGCGTGCAGCAATTAAGTTGTTGCGTGGAACTCCTGTTACCAAGAAAGCTCTTTATGCTCTGACCAGCCAAGCAGTTCAATCCAATATTGAGGAAGCAAGAACGAAGTATGCGAAAGAACGCGAATCCATTTACCTTAAATATCAGCGCAGCACCTGGGCTGATTGGTTGAAATTAAAAGCCCTAGAAGGCGATGCCGATGCGCTTAATGCACTGCGTTCTCGTGAAGTGCGCCAAAACCTTAAAGGGAATGTTGTTACGGGGCAAGGAATGCAAAGTGGTGAGCCTAACCTTAAGATAAAAAACGATAATATTACTAAAACAGGAACCGTCATTTATCGCGTGGGAACTTCTGCGATTAGGGATGACGGAGAGCTGATTAATATGTCACGTGGTTCTTCCGAAGAAGGAATTGCGACCGCCTTGCACATGGCCATGAATCGTTATGGTGAATGCATTACTGTCAAAGGAAGTGATGTGTTTAAAGAGCAGGTCGTTACTGTTGCAGCACATTTAAAATTAAACCTTAGGTTTGATAACGAACAACTTGAGTTACAACGTCAACAGTTAATAAAAAACCCAAAACCAAAGGAAAAAAACCATGAATCAAGAAGACAATCTGACCTTAACGGCAGAGGAGCAAATCGAGGCAGTAATGAGAACTTTGGATCAATCAGAGTCATCAACCCTGACAGCAGAAGAACCAGAAGAAAATCAAGTTCTGGCGGGACACCCAAGCCCTACCTTGGGCGCATTGGACAGCAACCGCCGCCCGAAAGTAAAAACCGTTTGCGAGACTTGTCCCAACTCGGTATGGTTCAGTTCTCCAACCGAAGTGAAGTGTTATTGCCGAGTCATGTACCTGGTCACCTGGAGCACCAAAGAACCCAATCAGATGACGGGCTGCGACGGAATGTATCTAGGCCAGGAGCAGTAAATTTTATTTCGGATGCTGCAGACAAATACATTGCTGAGCGTGAATTAAAGCGTCAAAAAATAGCCGACATTCCTAAGCATAGACGGTACAATAAAAATGATGAGGGGCTTATGCAGTTTGCAGGGATTCGTCAAATCGATGGTGAACTGCTGGCTCTTTTAAAGCGAGATAATGTTATTGTGGTATTGCCCATTGATTCGGACAAGGCTCATCGAATGAAGAGGTTGTCTGTTGGTGAGGTGGTCAAATTAACTGCAAAAGGTACTATTGTATCAAGAGGACGGAGTAGGTAATGCTAAATTTCGCTCAAAGGAGAATTGCTGCTTTAATACGGCATTTAACATTTTAAATTTTATTGATTTCGATTAAACCCAGGATTATTATCTGTCTGATTTTTATGAGTATTAGTAAATAATAAGGGATTTCATAGTGATTAAAAAAATATGTTTTATTTTGTTACTTATTTTTGTTCGTTCAGCTTTTTCTATTCCTGATGGTACACTTTATCATTGCCCATCCTTATCCGATATACATTATAACAAAGGATATTTTAAATCAGAAACAAATTACAATGGTTTGCATATCACTTGGCAGTCTTTTCAATCTTTTCCTCAAAAATATCTAGAAGTGAGTGAGTTTCGTTTAGTACGGCGAGATTATTGCATTGGTGGTGTTTGTGAGATTACATGTGTTTACCGAACGAACAAAGATTCCGAACTTAGTTTTAATATTGGAGATGGTTATAAATCAGAAGATGTAGGTTTAGGCGATTGGCTTTATGACGATGCTTTATGTAGAGCTGAAAATTCAGAACACTGCAGTTTCTTCTTAACTAACTAGATAATTCAGCAGTTGTCTGTTGAATCCCCCGTTGCATTAACCTCTAATGGAATTGTTCTATCAAAAGGGCTAAGCAGATGACTTTGAATTTATGTTAACGGTGTGGTTACTGCTTTAACCCTCTAAATACGAGTTCTTTATAAGCCAATTTATTTCTATAACAATATATATCAATGTATACCTAATTTTTGTTATACTTTGGTATACATTGTTATATCATTAGTAATGAGGTCTTCTGTGGATCCGATTAAAAACCCATTCTCTCCCGGTGCCGGCTCTCCTCCGCCAGAACTTGTTGGTCGAGAAGAGATCATTGATCAAGGTAAAATTTTGTTTGCCCGTGTCCGCCAACGGCGATCTGAAAAGAGTTTTTTGCTCACTGGATTGCGTGGTGTTGGTAAGACTGTATTACTAAATGAGATGGAACGACTCGCAGAAGAATCAGGCTATAAGACCATTTTAATTGAAGCTCATGAGGATAAATCTTTAGGTGCACTGCTGGTTCCTCCCTTGAGACGTTTGCTATTTAATCTCGATAGATTAGCAGGTGTAGGAGATAAGGCAAAAAAGGGATTGGGTGTATTAAAAAGTTTTATTAGTACCATAAAAATGAAAGTAGGGGAAATTGAATTTGGTCTTGATATTGACGCAGAGCGGGGGGCTGCAGATAGTGGTGATATTGAAGTTGATTTGCCAAATTTATTTGTCGCAGTTGCAGAGGCAGCAGAAGAAAGACAGGTCGCTGTGGCAATACTAATAGACGAATTGCAATATTTTAAAATAAGTGAAATTAGTGCGCTGATTATGGCCATGCATAAGATGCAACAACGACAACTTCCTTTGGTTCTCATTGGTGCCGGATTGCCAATTTTGCCCGCGCTTGCTGGAGAATCAAAGTCCTATGCTGAACGTCTTTTTCAATTCCCACACATTGGACCTTTGTCTAAATCTGACGCGCTTAAAGCATTACAGGATCCAGTAAAACAGGAGGGTGTTGAGTTTTCTGAAGATGCTTTAGATGAAATTTTTCGGTTTACAAAAGGATATCCTTATTTTGTTCAAGAGTGGGGTTATCAAGCCTGGAATTATGCGGAAACCTCACCAATTACGTTACAGGTAATTAGAGCCGCTACCCCAATTGTTATTCGCCGACTTGATGAAAATTTTTTCCGTGTTCGATTCGATAGATTAACTCCAAGTGAACAAAATTACTTACGGGCAATGGCTGAATTGGGTCCTGATGCTCATCGAACGGGTGACATTGCTGGTATTCTTGGCACTAAAATTTCTAGTTTAGGCCCTGTGCGAGCCAAGTTAATAAAAAAAGGAATGATTTATAGCCCTAGCCATGGCGATATGGCTTTTACAGTACCTTTGTTTGATGAATTTATGAAACGCGCGATACCTGGTTTTCAAATAAATCATTAACTGGGGAGTGCTGATCAAGGGATGAATGATAGTCTACTGGCATCCTCATTTTATTAATTTCGAATAGTGAGATAGAACAGCCAGTAAAGATGATTTTACGTTAAACAGTCGGGTATATATTTGATGTATTAAATGTTATATTTTATATCAACAGCATGGAATGTGCTTGTGTTTTCTATTATGGATATTTTGGTTGATATGAGGGTTATTATATGAGCTGTTCTTGGTATAAATTAATTGTTTTAGGACTTTTATACAGTTTTACTATAGATGCTTATGCTGTGGATGTACTTGCTGGACTTCAGTCAAGTATTTTTGAAGTTATCTGGGAGAAAAAATTGTATATCCCTTTGGGTCTAATTGCAGTGATTGCCTATTTAAGATCTCGGGCATAAGGGAGTTTTAGATAGGTTCCCCCTTATATGCTATGTTTTCTGTGTCATCTTTGAAACCCTTGTTTAGGCAGCACCTTGGATATCAACCAATAAATCTAAGCCTTCTCGATTAAGCATGTCTTGCAAGCACAAACGCACAAACTGTTTGCTTGAATATCCTAGTTTATCAGCAAATTCAGCAGCAGCCTTAGGACTTACATAGCGGCGATTATGCTCGATGTCACATAAATAATGACGAGAAACCCCTAGTTGTTTGGCAAAAGCGGCTTGCGTCATTTCTTCACCCTGACGAATTGCCAATAAATGATCTCCAAGAGTCGGTTTTTTGCCTATTAGGGACTCCAGATAAGCAAGTGCTTCTTTGCTTTCGTTAGTAATCATGTTTATTTACCTCCATCACTTCAACAAGCTCCATTTGCCCATTAGTCTTTAATTCATAAATAGCCCGATAAGCCTTATTTAATCGAATAGAACGCTGTCCCTTTCTTTTACCCTGTAATGGCTCATCGTGGTAGCCAGAAATTTTTCTAACTTCTAATAACCCATCATGAGATACTGATTCAACCCATTGATACAACTTAATGGCAATATACTGAGGTACTTTTTTTAAGTCCTTTTTTGCCTGTTCACTAATGGTGACTTTACAAGTATTCATTGCAATCATCTTATTTTTCTATAATTGTACCCTAATTTAGGTAACAAATCAAATTTGAGTTAACTGATTTGTCCACAAGGACTGTCTTTACCCACAAATACCCTAAAAATGAACTAATCCTAAGCTTAGGTGCACACCAAGTAGTGATTCGACAACTACATAAAAAGAGTCGTGATTAGCAAAAATAGACAAAAGTATGGCATTGTCCAAAAACTCAATAGTGGAAGACGCACGAGGATGAAGATTGAATTTTCATGTGACTCGATAATCCTCCAAAGGATTCTTTGCAAGGAACCCTTTGGATAATATGATTTTATAAGGTCAACGTGCCGTGTTGATTCCTGGTCATTTTGATTTCTTTCTGCTCTATAATAGACGGTTCATTTTTTTGAATTATTTTATCGACAATAGGTTTAATCTGGCGTTTTACTCCCTCAGAGCCCAATACACTTTTGGATGCCAAATCGTTAAAGTCGCTAAATGACTTTGGATCTCCTGCCTGTTCACCAGGAGCAAAAATTGGAAACAAGGCAATGCCATTAACGGCCTTTGCAGCGTCAAGCGCTTTGCTTCTCCCTGGATTAATTCCTTGATTTATTTCAAGATGCTTATCATCATCCCCCATAATAATAATGGGTTTATCAGGAAATTGTTCTTGCAAAGCCCGCGCTACTGCTTCTAAGTTTCCTGCATCAAAGGCCGAAATTGTAGCAAACCCAAGTTCTTGAGAGATGCTTGCAGCAGTAGCGAACCCTTCTGCGATTACAAGGGCAGGAGCTTCGGCTAATGCGTTAAGCCCGCCCAAAGCATGAAAGCATCCTTCCTTGCGAGAGTTTTTAGCAAATCGTTTGGTCCCATCTTCTTTAATGTATTGTATAGTCCATAGTTTGCCACTTGCATCGGTTGCAGGAATATAAGTCGTTTGTCCGTTAACATCTGTGAATATTTCAGAATGGGGTTCGATTTTTTTGGTCTGTAAATAAGGCGTTGGGGTTGTTATGAGTACTAAATCGGATAATTGTTTGCTTACTCGTTTAGCCGCTTCTTCCTGGTCTTGCCTTTGTTCCTCAGCCCGTTTTTTAATTTTTGTGGCTGCAAGTGCATGCAATGTGGCCCGCTCTTCATCAGTTAAGGAGTAGCCCTTACTTTTCCATTTTGTCTCAATACCCGTGCGGTTATTTTTAACATAACCCGCAGGATGACCATCAAGATGCCCCACATAAAACCCTGACTTTTCACCTTTTTTATCCCCTTCAACGCTGATTCGATGTTTTTTTCCATCCATAATAGGATGTTCGCCTGTAACAATACTGCCGATACTTTTCAATATATCGGAAAATTCCTGCTCAGGTGTTAAGGCAGGCTGTTGCCGTTCTAGGTTCGTGTTTAAAATCCAGGGTTTTAAAGGTTCTAAATTGGTGCCAATGTGTGCAAACCAGCATTTTGCGGCCTTATCCCACTCTACTGCCTTTTTACCGTCCTCAAGCCTTCCTGCAATATGTTTGACCGCTTCTCTTTGCTCGTATGGTACAGCAAGCCATGTTTTTTCAGTGGCGATTTGTGATGGCTTGATATCTTGAGCTTTAGAGCTAGTATCAAGCTGTGGGCTAATAATCCAAGGTTTTAAGAGTTCTAAATTAGCACCAGGGTGAGCAAACCAGCGAGAGTGTTCTTTATCCCATGCAATGGCTTTTTTGCCATCGGGAAGAACACCCGCTAGTTCTTTAGCTACTTCTTTTTGTTTAAAGGGAATATCGAGCCATAGTTTTTCAATCTCTGCAGACTTATTGGTGACTGGAGTTTGGTTGGTTGGGGCTTGGGTTTGGAGTTGACTTTGAGCTTTATTGAGCGTGGCAATCTCATCGTCTAAGGTGGGTGGATTTTCATTTAAATGATTATCATGATTTACAGGTTCTACTTCATTTGCCAATGTCATTTTGTTTTCCAGCTCGTTTGGCAAAGGGTGATTGGTATTTTGTACTTGTTCTTGTTTTAGTTCGAAAGATAGAATGAATTGTTGCATTTTTTCAGCCTCTGCAGCAGCACGAAACAGCTCCAATGGATCGTCATGTAATACTTTAATCCAGGAACCAACATAGCTTGCATGCTGTCCTGGATCGTGTCCGATGCCCAATTCATCTCCTAAAATCATACTGGTTATTTCAGCCCTCAGTTCTTCTTTGGCATAGCCATCACTTCCAAAGGGATGAATCAAATCTCGGTCCATCCGTGACGAATGGCCTGTCCAATGACTGAGCTCATGTAACGCTGTGGCATAGTAATTATCTGCACTTAAAAATTGGCTTTTGTCAGGCAGATGAATGCTATCAGTAGAAGGCCTATAAAAGGCTCGATTATTCTCTCCATGTAAAATACTAGCTCCTGATGCACTGAGGATGTTTTCAGCTCGCTCAATAGAATTCCAGATGCGTTCTTTTTGAGTGAGAGGAGGCAAGCCATCAATTTGTTCCGCATTAAACACAGTTGCATAGAATACTCGTGGACGTTCAAGACGAATTTCAATTTTAACGGTCTTACCATGAGCATCCAGTATTGGTTTACCTTGCTCATCCTTTTTGATCTGTTCTTCGGTAAATTTCCAATATTGAATAGCAGAACCTTTTTCGCCTTTTCGCACTTGCGCTTGAGCCTCTTCTGCTTGTTTGTAGGTCATCCAACGCGGATCGCGATAATCTTGGGCCATTAGTGCAATGGCATTTATTCCTTTATAACGTGTTCCGGTGATTGGGTTCATCGGTATAAACGCATTGGGAGCACCTGGTTCCCATGGTCTTTGCCATGGAGCTGTTCCTTGCTTTAACTGCTGAATTAATCGTTCAGCGATCACTTCATGAAACGGTTTTTTATTCATTATTGATCCTTCCCAATCATGTTTATGTCTTTAGTACCTGCATTGATGATATCCATTTCATCAAAACAGCTGTCTTTGGCATCCGCTTCAGTTAATGCGTCCTCAATGAAGGCGCCAGCTTTCATCGCTTCATCAGGATCAAATTCCACTTGCAGCCCTGGGGTGAGTGCATCAAGCAGTTTTTCAGACAACACTTGAGTTTCATTGGCTTTCACGTTTAAATGACGGTCATTTGGTGTTTGGGTTTTCGGGTTCATGAGTTAACTCCTTTGATTAGTGATTTGCCGTTAGTTTTGAAACGCTCTAATTCATTTTTACGGATTAAATAAGGATTGAAAGTCCAAGTAATACTGTTTGCTGAGTAGGAATATTAGTGATACGCGCCGTTTCGGTTAAAGAATCCACCTGATAGTCGGGATTGCCTCCAAATACCTGTTGATACTCTATATGTATGGCTAAATTGTCGTTTAATTTATAGCCTATTCCTGCTTGAATCTCTGGACTGATTTGAGGTAAATCATTGACTTCATTTCTATCGACTTGAGCTTGTCGATAGGCCACTCCTCCTTTGAGAAAACCAAATATTCGTTCGTCTTCAAAAGGAGTAATTTGTGCTGTTACCAGAATATCTATCATCGGTTTAACAAGGATGCTGACTGGTTCGCCTCCTAATTCATCCAGGGTTGATTTAGGAATATCCAAACGCATGGTATTGCCATTTTGTATTCCTGCGTCTATCCCAAGAGCAAAAAAACTAGATAGATTGTATTGGGTATTCAAGCTCAATCTTCCCATGACGCTTTGCCCATCATTGTTATATACAGAATCATAATGAGTGAGGCCCAAGCTACCAGAAAACCCCCAACTTAAGGGCATGTCACAATCTGAACACGCATAGGATGGATGCAGATAAACACACAGCAAGGCAAACAACAGATGTATTTTTTTCATTTTTTTTTATCCTTTTTAGTTTCATTTATTAAAAATGGGATATAGCGCGAACCCGAGCATTCGTGTTGGATTTGTCACTTGCAACCAATTCTCCGGTCGAAAAATTAATGAGCCAGGCTTTGGATGCGTTTGCTTCTGTTGAACTCCAATATAGGTCTGGCGCAAAGGAGGACCGATTGGCTTCTTGTAAATGGGTGTGCATGAGTTGTAATTCAAAAGCACCTGGCAAATACCATCCGCCATAGCACATGCTGTCATTAGCAATTGGGGTCTGGCAGGGCGTTATTCCATCACTTAGAACTTGAAAGGATACGGCTTTTAGGGCTGCAAACGTTCCTTTTTGATTATCAATCGTTTGCTCTGCAATAATGACTCGTGTATTGGTTTCTCCAGCGCCTATTCCATCTGCTCGTGCATTAGTTACTTTGTTTCCTGAGGGCCCATTTCGCCATTGCACTCCATCGCTTAGAACATCTCTTTTGCTGGCAATCAATCCGTGTTGGCCTGTTTCATCGACATAAAAAACTATACCGCCGCGATATTCTTCGCCAATATGGTGCTGATTGGATAATTTGGCAGTGATTACAGCTCCTTGAATTTCAATTCCTGGACCTGCCTGATAATGAATGGGTTGTGGTAGCTGGTTGACTTGAGCTTGAAGGGCCGATATTTGTCCGCCTAATGCACCTATTGCTCGCCAAAGGCCGGTGTGACTGGCATGGGCATTTAGACTGGTTAATAACATTATGGTAAGAATTGATTTGTTCATGATTTCCTCATTAAAATTAAAAAGAATGAATGGGGCGAACCTTAGGCTCAGTACTTGATTTATCAAGAGAACTGGATTCACCAGTGATCCAATCTAAAGCGAACGATTGGTTGACGCTTGCTTCCGTTGAGGACCAATAAAGATTGGGTGAAAAATTTCCAAGCCCTTTGTCATAAAGATTGGCTCTTAGAAGATGTAATTCGTTTAACGAGGGCAAATACCAGTTGCCATAACATAATTCATTCTCAGTGCACGCAGAAACCCCATCGGATAGGACAGAAAAACTTTGAGCGCTCAATGCTGCAAAACGTCCTTCCTGATCGTCAATGGTTTGTTGACTCACGATTAAGTGGGTGTTGGATAGACCTGCATATACTCCGTTGCCAAGAGCATTCGTTGTTTTGTCGCCACTTTCTCCATTTTGCCATGACATACCGACACCTTGATTTGCATCGATTTTGGCAACGATTAGCCCGTGTTGTCGGGTTTCATCAACCCAAAAAACAATCCCCCCTTGATAGGACTCCCCTACCTCGTGGAGCGTGACCACTGGAATCGCATTGATTTTAGACTCCGTTTTTTGGCTTTCCTTAGCCACTTGGATGAGAATCGTATCAACAGCTTCTTTAATTTTGCTGTTCACATATTCAATGGATGCAGGACTTGATGTGGCAACAGTGCTGTAAGCCAATAAACTAAACCAAATATTTAAAAGAAATAAGTGTTTTTTCATGGAGTGTTCCTCTTGTTTATCTTGATTTTTTTGGGGTATAAGCGGGTTTTCCTTTTGCATCGGGATAGCTCTCTTTGCATTGCGGATAAGCGCTACAGGACCACCAAAATCCTTTTTTCCCAGGGCGTCGCACCAGTCCTTTGCCACACACTAAGCAGCTGTATTGATTGGAAATGGTCAGCGCGTTTTTAGTTCCTGAGATGCGAATGGCTGTACCATTCGCTTTTTTTACCCATTCCGTAACAAACTGGGTTTGCCTTTCAATGAATCCCATCGATAGGGTTTCATCCTCTTCCATATCTTTTAAAATACGCTCATTAATGGCGGTTAGAATTGGGCTTTTGACCACTTCGGGAAGTGCATCAATGATGCTTTTTCCTAATGAAGTACTGATAATAGTTCGCCCTTTTGTTTCCAAAAAATCACGACGTTTTAATTCTGAAATAATGGATGCACGAGTTGCTGATGTGCCAATTCCATCACCCTCTTTGAGCATTTTTTTATGTTCTTCTCCTACGATATATCTATGGATGTTTTCCATCGCTCGTTGCAGGGTCCCTTCAGTGAATCGACCTGGTGGCTTGGTTTTGGCATCGATTCGGGTGGCTTTTAAGCATGTCACTGCTTCATTTACCCTCATTGCAGGCAGGTTTTGCTGTTCATTAGTCCCTGCGGTTTCTTCTTCATCTACAACCGCATACACATCTCGCCAGCCGTTATGAATAATGGTTGTTCCTGAGGTTTTAAAGGTCATACCATTCACTTCAATGTGAACTGTGGTGCTCAGATATTCATGTAAGGGGTAGAATTGGGCAATATAGGCACGGACAATTAAATCATAAACAGCTCGTTCTTTTTCATTTAATTGGGAGCTGTTGCCCAGATGCTGAGTTGGGATAATTCCATAATGTGCCCCTACTTTGCTGTCATCCCAGGTGTTTGATTTAGTGGACGTATCACACCGTTCAATAAGCGCAGTCAACTCAGGATTAACCTGTTTTAGAGCCTCTAAAACCTTTGGTGCATCATTGAATTGGGATTCGGGTAAAAACCCACAATCGGTTCTAGGGTAGCTTGTGAGTTTGTGCGTCTCATATAAGGATTGGCAGGCATCAAGTACCTCAGAAGCTGTATAGCCCCATTTTTGGGAGGCGATTAAGGTAATATCTGATAGAGAGTAAGCACGGGGATGGTTTTTCATCGAAGGTTCTTTGGTGTATTGGGTAATTAATCCCGAGTAGCCTGTCACTTGACTAAGGATTTGATTGGCAATATCAGGATCAATCAAACGACCTTCAGAATCTAAACCTTGCTGATGTTCATCTGCATGAAAGGTCGCTAAAAAGGCATGGTTTTCAACCTGGAACGCAGCCTTGATGGTATGATAATCCTTTGATTTAAAGGCCTCAATTTCTCGGTCCCTGGCAACAACCAAGGCTAGGGTTGGTGTTTGTACGCGTCCCACCGTCAGTAAAGTATTACACCCGCCACGCTGAGCACTTAAGGTATAAGCACGACTTAAATTCATGCCAATTAACCAATCCGCACGGCTTCGACTGAGTGCGGCCAGACTTAATCCTTTATAGTGTGCATTGTCTTTCATGGACGCGAATCCGCGTTGCAACGAGATGGAATCATGAGCAGACACCCAAAAACGCATTACAGGCTTTTGGTTATTGAAGTATTCTAAGATTTCATCAATCAAGAGCTGCCCTTCCCTGTCGGAGTCTCCAGCATTAACAATGAGCTGTGCCTCTTTGAGCAATTGCCCAATGATTTTAAGTTGTTTTTTGGCCTCATCTTTTGGTTTTATAATCCAGGTTGCTGGGATGATGGGCAGTTCATCAACTCGCCATATTTTTTTATCGGTTTTAGGATGCCTTGGAACGTCATTGGCGGTGTACTCATCAGGCTCAGCACATTCCAGCATGTGGCCAAAACACCAGGTGATTTTATCAGTGCCACATTCAATATAGCCCTCCCCTTTACCCGTTACTCCAAGCTCTTGGGCTAGCGCACTAGCCACGGATGGTTTTTCTGCAATAAATAAACGCATGGTTTGTTCCTTTTTAAGAAGTAGATCCCCAAGTGAGGATGGGTTTAATAACCGCCTTAACCTGAGAACGCTTTATGAGGCCAAAATACCGCGCATCAAAGGACAGATCGCTTTGGTCGGTCATCAGCAGTAATTCAGAATTTTTTAATGGGACTTGGCGCAGAGTCAGTTCGGGCAATGGTCGCCCCTGTTCATCTGTTGGATACGGAACACTATGTTCTACGAACCGATTGTTTACCCAGACACCCCATGGATTGATGGATACGACATCATTGTGCGAAGCTAGAACACGTTTCATCATGTAACCAAAGCCACCAGGACAAAAACCAGAATGGATATATCCCCGTTTTAATGCCTTTTGGAAGATGGTTTTTTGTGGTGGACAAAATAGAACGCACTCTCCTTTTTGAATGGGGTGTTTGGTTATCCAATAAAGGCCTAGTGGAATACTTCTGGAGGTATTAAACCGAGCGCCACTGATAGTGAGAAGTCCAGTTAAAAAAATGAAGATTAAGCTTGCGATGGCCACCATCATGCTTGCTTTTTTTGCCAGTCGTTTCATAAATGAATTTCCTCATTTGTACTAAGACTCTGACGCAAGGTATCGCTTATTGCGGGAGGGGCAAGGGCTGCGCGAGCAGTAAAAACAGGATCTTTAAAGTACAAAGGCTGTTTGCCATAAATCATAGGAAATCCGGCCATATAAACCACCATGTCCCCCGCCTGCTCAATCAGACCCATTGAATTTTTTTTAGGTCCAGGAAGGCGTAAACATTCATCAGCAGTTAATAAAGGACGTTGCACTTCGGCAATAGTGCGTGATACCTGACTTAACATAAGCCCCGCACGTCGGCCACTGGTGGTGATTTGCTCTTTAATCACGGTTGTAAGTCCCGTGAGTTTTGAAAGATGCTCCGCAGTCTCGAGGCGGTTAGGAGGAAATGCATTTTGAATGTGGCAGTTAGAGGTAATGGTTTCATCAGGACCATAACCCCTCTCACGGCTTTTGAGTTGATTAATGTCCTGGCAAATCAGATAAAATTTAATGCCGTAGCCTGCAACAAAGGCAAGAGACTCTTGCAGAATATCGAGTTTTCCAAGGCTTGGAAATTCATCAATCATGCCTAAGAGTCGATGTTTGTAGGTTTTTTTGGTACGCACCGTGTGTGATGATTCAGGACGCAGAGTACAGCGCACTAAAAATCGTTGCCAAAATGAGGTTTCAGGAAGGAAGCGCTCAAACTCCATTTTATCTGCCAGTAAACGTACGCTCATATTGATGAGTACGCGAACTAGCGGCTGCAAACGTGCCTTATCGTTTGGTTGGGTGACAATATAAAGGCTTACAGGTTGGTCATGGTTCATTAAGTCTTTGATGCTAAAATCAGATGCGCTCACATTTCGTGCAACAACCGGATCGCGATAAAGCGAGAGATAGGATTTTAAGGTGGATAATACTGAGCCTGCTTCTTCTTCAGGTCGGTCAATCATGTCTCTAGCGGCTGCATGAATGACGGGGTGAGGGAGCCCATTTTGATGAGGGTATTGTGTCATTTCGTTTAATAAATCTGAAACGGTGAGATGGGTATCCGCCAACATGCGGTCGATGTTTGGGAAATGTGCAGGAATTGCCTCATTTTTTAGTTTGTATAAGGCATGAAGAATGAGACCAACTAATAAGGCTTGAGAGGTTTTTTGCCAATGAGACTCAAGGCCTTTGCCATCAGGATCAACAATCAACGTTGCTAAATTTTGGACATCACCCACTTCATATTCTGTCCCAATTCGAATTTCATCCAGAGGATTCCAGCGGGCAGAACCCTTTAAAGAAGCTGGCTCAAAGCGAATCACTTTATTATTCGCGTGATTTTTTCGCCATCCTGCGGTCATCGCCCAAAGCTCCCCTTTTAAATCGGTAATGAGTGCGCTGTGAGGCCAGGACAGTAAAGTAGGCAAAACTAACCCCAGTCCTTTTCCTGAGCGAGTCGGGGCATAAGTCAAAATGTGCTCAGGTCCATTATGGCGTAAATAGTGGAGCTGGCCGTTTTTATCTTCCCAGGCTCCTACATAAACCCCTTCCTCGGTACCTAAAAGACCTGATTCAATAATGTCTTTTCGATTGGCCCACCGGGCTGAGCCATGCAAATGTGCATTGGTTGTTGATGAGTTTTGCGCCACCCGCTTCAACATGGCACACCCTATTAAGCCAACCGCTGTGAGCATGGCACCCAGACTTCCTGCGGTGGTAAACTGCTGGGGATAAAGTACATATCCTTGTTGCCACCAGGTAACAATTGACCAGGGTAGATAGACATGGTTCCATGAAGCACCTAAAGCGTCTTGATAATCAAAAAGATAAGCAAGGTATTGAGTGGCAGCTTGAAGGCCAGTCGCAAGGGAGGCGATTGCTAATAAGGGTATTGATTTGCTGTGTCGTGCTTGGTGATTCCTACCTTCTGGACCACTTTTATACTGGCTGTGTTGTCTCATGAAAAACCTCGCATCGGGTTTGATGTATAAAAGGCATCTAATGCCTTTAGTGCGTTACGATTGACGTAAACCGTCTCACTTTTAGTTGGTTTATTCAGCGGTTGCGGTACCGCTATGCTGGTATGAATGGCTCGTAGTGGTGCACTACCCGGTTGGGTCACGCCATAGGTTGGAAAACGCACCTCTAACCATTGCCCCCATTTGGCTGCTTTTTTAATTAAATCTTCCCTATAAATCTGGTTGTATTTAGGGGTTCTGGAATGATAGTTGGCAGCCCGGGTCCATAAGTCTTGAGAGTCATGACGCAAATGCCCACGCAAGCGCCAAGCGGCTAAATCAAAGGAATAACAGCCTGGTTGTGCTACGTCGTCCGCGGTAATGCCGTACTTTTTTAAATCTTTAAGGTAGGTGGTATTAAATTGCATGGAGCCGACATCAAAGGTCCCATTGCTGTTTTTAACCCACTGTTTCGGTGTTCCCCCTTCTTTTTCAGCAACAGCCAGAACGATGTTCGCAGGCACTTCATATTTCACGGCAGCCATAATGGAGCACACCACGCGCTCTTCAATCTGTGGAGGTAAATCAATCGCTATCATTCATCCCCCGCATCAATACGTGGAGATTGATTGACAAAATGAGCTACTTCTTCATTCTGACTGGCTATGCTCACCACGTTACCTGCACCTAGACTGTCGCCACTAAAATCAGGAGCGCTGTCATTACTGGCATCTTTTGGCATTTGAACCGTGTTCTCTCCACCTGAGCCGCTATCGTTCATGTCATTGATGGATTGTGCGACCTGTCCACCAAAGGTTTCAGAAATCCGGGCGCAAGCGGACTCTTTCATGGAATCGAATTTATCTTTGACGGTTTGAGCTGCCCCTGATGCTAATTGAGATCCCATAAGCGCTGCCATTCGACTGGCACCTCCCATGGCGCTTGCCAGGCTCCCACCTGAAAGTCCTGAGGAACTACCTCCTCCTGATGAACTGTCTGCCATAGTGCTTTGAGCGGCTTGAAACGCTGCTTTTAGGGCAGATCCTCCTCCTGCAGCGCTTGTAGCCGCACCCATTGCCGAAGCTGCAGCACCGGACGCCATGGCTCCGGCCATACCAGCAGCACCAAGTGCAGCTCCAAGCCCAAACCCACCCATACCGCCGCCACCGCCTCCTCCACCGCTTACAATGGCGGCTAATTTAGACGGGATTTTATCCATAAGAAGTAAGAGAATGATGGCCACGACTAACATCACCAGCAGTTCTTTAAAGGCCATGTCATTACCCATGGCGGCGTAATATTGATCGATAAAGGACTTGCCAATTCCGACTAAAAGAACCATGGCAAACATCTCTACACCTACGCCTAAAACCATCTTGTAATAACTAATCGCAATGTCCTGAGTCCAACGACCACCACCAAAACCTAATAAAAACACCCCGCCATAGGCCAGAATCCATCCGGTAATCAGGATGATTAATAAATTGATACTGACTAAGGCCAGCACGATAAGAATCACGGTGGCAATTAATAAGCCCACAGTGGATGTGGCGGGAGACCAAATGGATGATTTATCAACTACCTTGGATGCAATATCAAAACCTATGTCAATAATTCCTGAAGGGGAGACCACTTTATTAAGTCCAGAGGCTTGTGATGCCATCATTCGACACGAATCCATAATGGCCGTTGCAATCGCAGGACCATTTCTTAGAATCCACAAGAAAAAACCCGTGGTTGCAAAAAAGCGTACGGTTTCAGCAAGAAATTCGCCAATATCCGCTTTTTTTAAAGCCATTAACCCGTAAGTCCATACCATACTGATTAAGGTTAATCCCCAAAATAACCAGGTGCCCAATTCAACCAGTCGCTTTCCCCACCCTGATGCAGTATTTGCAAAACGTACAAGAATGCTGTCTAGGAGATCGGCATTGTTTATTCCAAGAGATCCTGCATCTGCTGAGTGACACATCAGCGTCAAAAAACAGATGAATGCACTTGAGGCAAAAAATTTCTTCATGCTCTTACCACTCCATCCCAGAACTTTTTTTAAAACTCCCCTGGCGAAAACACGCATCTGCTATTAGGGTTTGCTCGGCTTTAGAACGCCCTGTTGGAGAGTCCTTGCACGTTAGTTCGGTTGCAGGTTTTGGTGGTTGGTCGCAGCTTGTGAGTAGTCCTACCAGTAACAACGCCATTAAGTGTGATTGATTCATGTTTGTGCTCCTTTTGAATGTCAGTGAATTACCAGGTTTTTCCTGAACTTTTTTTAAAACTCCCTTGGCGGAAGCGCTCATCTCCTGCAGCCTGCATCGCTTCTTTATCTGCGATGGCCGCAAGGCGTGTCGCTTCTGCATTTTGTGCTGCCACCATTAATCCTCTAATTTGCAGTAGTTGGTTGGTTTCAGCGCTCGCCAATTGGTTTGCCGCTTGAAGGGCTGCCATTTGCCCTGGGGCACCTTGTGCTTGTTCTTGTAAACGAGTCAATTGACGTGCATCAGATTTCATGGCTACTTCTTGTTGTTCAATGCCCCGTAACATGGCGTCATTGGCTCGTTTTTGAGCTTCTGAGGCATTTGCTTCTTGTTGCAGTAACGCATTAAGCTCTGCTTCACTGCATTGTTCTCCATTAAAACAAGGCATGTTTCGGTAATGGTTCTCGTCCTGGTATCGGGATAAATATTCATTCATGCCGCCTGCTTGCTGTTTGTAATAGTTCAGCGTATCTATGGAGTTGACTAGGTTATCCATGGTGTTGGTGGCTTCATCCCAGGTGAATTTATCCAGATTTTTAGTATTTTCTAACATGTTTTCATATTGGCTTAATTGCGTTTTATATTGTTGAAGTTGTTGTGATGTCTGAGTCACGCTTTCAAGTAAATTAGTAAAATCAATGACTGGTAAATTCGCATAGACCGCTTGAACCAGGATGATCGCGGTAACTGATGTCCTAACCGTTAAAGAGAGTATTTTTTGAATCAACATGGTGCTATCTCCTTAATGCTAATAATCAAATGATTGATAAGGTTTGGTGAAGGTCATGTCTTTGACCACGATGACATTAAATTCATAGCCTGGACGAATCTTAAGGCTTGGCGCTATATTTAAGTTTTTCGCGATCATTTGGGATGTAACCTGCCCTAATTCCTGGCCTAATGCGGCACTCATCACAGAGCCTGCAGTGGGTTGAGCGGGTTGGCCAAATGCCCCCGTCTGTGTTGGGTTTTGGCTGTAGGTGATGCCAGCAACAACACCTGACATGAGTAAAGCCGAGCCAAACAAACGCACGTAATGGTTATTTACCTGGTCATGAAATCCTGCATAACCTGCGCTATCGCCACCCGGCATGGAACCTATATCTAATGCTTTGCCATCAGGAAAAATCAAGCGCTGCCAGGCAATCAACACGGAGCTTTGCCCATAGGACACTTCATTTGAATACATCCCTATGAGGCGTGTTCCTTGCGGGAACAATAAGTATTTACCAGTGGCAGTGTCATAGACATTTTGCGAGACTTGACCAATGATTTGCCCCGGTAAATCAGGTTTGACACCACTAATCATTATTCCGGGAATCACAGCCCCTGCTCTCAAAACAAAAGGTGTACTCGGTGCCTCCACTGTAGAGTGAAGCTCCCATCGGTCGGAAAGATCGCCTGAATTTTGCGATGGGTTTTGAATCAGATGCATCCCCGCATCCCCCTCATGGCCTCCCATAGCAGCGCGTATTTGCTGTAATCGTGCTTGATATGAAGCAGTAGGATCTCCTGAATTAAGAAGTTCCATTTGACGTTTAAGGGCTGCCAGTTTTGACTGGGCATCATCCCCTGCATGTTGCGTTTTGAACGTTGATGCAGTGCTCAGTTGATCGGGAAGTGGGATGCTCATTTTTGCTTTTACCGCATCCTCAAATTGTTCCATCTTTGCCATCTTGATGCGATCGAGATCGGGTGAGGTCAGCTCACCAGAACGTATCGTTTTTGGACGTAAAATAGGAGGTTTATTACGGATAACGGGTGGGTTATCTGGATTATCGACTAAGGCCACAGGCAGTGCCAGGCTGGTATTCACCTTCTCAATCGGTTTGGCGGGCATAATAATGCCTCCTGCACGCCCTGCTACAATCTCAGCTGCCATTAATGAAGAATCCATATGGCGCTCTACAGGAATGGGATCTTGCTTTGTTGGGTGTTGTTGATTGGCGCGCTTCATGGCGACGAAGGCAATGATGAGTACAAACAGCGCAAAAGCTGCGATAACAAGGATTAGAGGAAGATTATTGACTCGACGTACCCCGTTTTGGTTTAAAGTTCCAGGGGATGCATTAGGTAACATCAGATCATCATTTTTTTTCATGGTGTTTACTCCTTTCGAACCCAAAACCCTAAAGGGGTCAATGTGCCGTTTTTAATTTTATAAGCGCGGCTAAGAGACTGTTGCCCCACTATGAGGGTGACTCGATATAAGGTTCCTTTGATGGGCTCATCGACTACGTAGTACAAAGCCACATTTTGTGATCCTTGAGAGCTTGCTCCATGACTTGATGATTCATTGATGCTGTAGCCTTTTTGTCGTAAGCCTTCAATAAGCGACACACCAAAAGAGTCTTTAACGGACTGTTTGAACTGAAACCGGGTTCGAGCCGGAGGATAAAGAGCTACCAGACGATTGATGCAATCTTTGGTTATTGCTTTATTTAGGGTCACTGGAGTTGGTGTAAAGCTCCCTTGTTGGACTGTGGCACATCCTAAAAGATTAAAAGTAAGCAGCAGGATAAAGGGTAGTTTGAGTCTCATTATTTTCTCCTGGTGATAGTGATTTTTTCTTGGTTTCGGCCAACACCGGCAATCAAAATGGCTTTATCAAAAACGGTGTCTACAATAAACCGATTGTTTTGTACCCGATAATTAACCATCACCGTTTCAGCTTTTTTAAATAATCCCCCATGGCGCAAAACCAGCAAGGTGGGCGCTTGTGTTTGTTGCATCGCTTGAGGCATTTCAATGATGGTTTTGACCCCATCATTAAATACCCGAGTGGGTTTCCAGCGGGTGTTACCTGTGATGCAATAGTTAAAATTCAAATTACCTAGGTATTCGCCGGTAAGGGGTATCGTGTTGTTATGACGCTCAATGGTTTCTTTCACCCGAATGGCATCCCATTTGGCTTGGGCATCTTCCGGGTAAATAAAGGACACATAAGGCATAAATTGTTTGCGAGAAGAGCGAAGACGTAAGTGATAGGTTCTTCTGTCGGTGGTGACTACTAAAGACGTATCAAGACCCACATCAAGCGCTTTAATCAGCAAATGCAATCGTTGGGCAGGACCAATTCCGGTGATTGCAGGCTCCACAAGAAAGCGTGGATCGCCCACATTGAGGTTATTCACCTGCTCACCAGGCTGTAGAGCTACGTCACAGACTTGCAGTACGGCACATAAGATTTGGGTCTGGCCTGAGCCATAAACAAAAGCAATGGACCCATCTCGAGCCGTAACTGGTTTGCTAGTCGCCATTCCAGTTTGCCATTTTTTACCAATGGAAAGGGCTGATTGTTCCTGTGGGGTGAGCTGAACCACTTTTTTAGAAAAATAGCGATCGGCTATATCCTCGGAAGCGCCAGCAAGTGCCACAACAGGGACACACATTAATGCAAAAAGCAGTTGTTTCTTCATGAGATCACCTTAAGTTAAATTTGTTTAGACCAGTTAAAATCACGAATATAGAGAAAATGCGGGTTACGCAGCGCCTCAATGTCCGTGGTTTGGCTGGTGGGTTCGTTTTGATAAATAGAGACGATTGCCCGCATTAAAGTAGGTTTTGTCTTTTGTGAGCCATCACGGCTTCTTACTGTTTCTAACCAATCCACTTGCCATGATTCTTTTGATTGCTGTAATACAGAGCGGATCTCAATACTGACGGTTTCATTGGCTGCACGATTAAAAGGATTCACCTCTTTGTTGGCGTTTAAGTATTCATTGGCTTTTAACGTTGCAGGGTCTTGTGCATTTAAAAAAGCATACGTTTGCAACACCGCTTTTCGTTGTAAATCCGCATCTGCAGTGACCAGGCGAATGTGTTCAATAAACTGAGCTACGGTGGTGCGGTAATCATCGGTTTTTGCATCAGGTATGCGGTCAGCACGGGTGATTGAAACGGTATTGCCCGAAGAATCTTGTTGAAACACTAAAGGAATGAATTTTGATTGGTTGCCGATGTAAATCATGCCACCCACGGATGCAAGGCTAATCATGAGTGAAGTAATGCCTACCACCTGCCATACTTGAAGGGCAGACATCACTCCTGCTACATGCCCATTCCAGGTTCGCCTGGCATTTAAGTAGGGATTATCATTCGATTGCATTAAGTTTTTAGACTGTTTGTTGAATCCATTAAAGCTTATTTTTTTGAGCATATTCATGCAGTCACCCCATAATCGTTAAGAGCCAATCCTTTGGTGCGTAGCCATTCATGCACCCAATTGGCCTTGTGTGTTTTTTCTAATTGTTGAATCATGGCTATGGACTCCTTATCGGTGGCCCCAACAAAAGAAAGTGCCAGTGGTCCCAGTGCCAGACTGTATAAACGACGGCCTTTTTCACTGACGTAGTAGTAATCTCGTTTAGGAACAGCACTGGCAATAATGTCAATTTGAGTTGGGTTAAGTCCCATCTGGGCATAGGTTGCAGCGGATTCTTGAGCACGTGCATTAGGATTAGGTAGAAATATTTTGGATGCGGTGGATTCCACAATCACTTCAAGAATTCCTGAGTTGACCGCATGGGACAGATGTTGGGTGGCCATCAGGACACAACAGTTTTTCTTGGCCATGCTGTCGAGCCATTCGGCGATTTTATTGCGAAATACCGGGTGAGCTAACATGAGCCACGCCTCATCAAGAATAATGAGCGTCGGACGACCATCCAGAGACTGTTCAATACGACGAAACAAATAAAGTAATACAGGAAGCGCAAATTTTTCGCCTAAATTCATCAACTCCTCAATCTCAAAGGTCATAAAATCAGAAAGACCAAGACCATCGGTTTCCGCATCCAACAAATGCCCCATTAATCCATCAATGGTGTATTGCTTTAGTGCTTCTCGAATGATTTCATCTTGAATCGTAAGACAAAACTCCGATAGGGTTTTGGAGTGGCTTTGATGCATGTTCATGATGGCATAGCCGATTTCATTGCGTTGAGCAGGCGTTGTCGTTACTCCGTTTAATGCCAAAATGGTATTAATCCACTCCATAGCCCAGGCTCTATCTGCTTTAGTTTCTAAAAACTGTAACGGTGCAAAAGCCAGGCGCTCATTTTTTGCAGCAATCGTATAGTGATTTCCGCCAGCACCAAGGCATGCAGGAAACATTGACATTCCCTTATCAAATGCATAGATGCGAGAACCTAAATAACGGCGCCATTGCAAAGCAATGAGACCTAAATGTGTTGATTTACCTGAACGGGTTGGTCCAAACATGATGGAATGACCCAAATCACGGACATGCAAATTGAGGCGAAATGGAGAGTTACCACTGGTTACTCCATGCATAAGAGCGGGTGAGCTTGGAGGAAATAAAGGGCTTGGTGCTTCATTTTGACCGGTCCAAATGGTACTGGTCGGAAGTAAATCAGCCAAATTCATAGTGTTTAACAAAGGTCTTCGGACGTTTTCAACGCCATGCCCTGGCAACGTCCCCATGAAGGCATCCATGGTATTAATCGTTTCAGTGCGGGCGCTAAATCCTAATGCGTTGATCGCTTTTTCAATGTGACGTGCGGCGCGCTCAAGGCTTGCTCTGTCCTCACTCATCAACACGACTACACTGGTATAATAACCCTGAGCCACCATGCCGCTGTTGGTTTCAGCTATGGCATCTGAAGCATCCTGTACCATGTCCATAGCGTCTGTATCAATGACCCCCCTATTCGTATTAAATACCTGATCGAAAAAGCCCCGTATTTTTTGCATCCATTTCTTTCGATACTTCTCAAGGTGTGCAACGGCTTCATGGTTATCCATAAAAATAAAGCGTGATGACCAACGGTACTCAATCGATAACTCCGCAAGAGTGGTTAAAATTCCAGGATGAGACTCCAAAGGAAAACCTTCAATGGCAACGCATTGAATAAATTGTCGCCCTATCTTTGGAATGACACCGGTCCATAGCTCTTGCCCACCAATCACCGCATCAAGATACATTGGGTTACCAGGCAGAAGAACTGGGTGATTAAGGCCTGTGACACAAAATTGAATCCAACGCAGGAAATTGTCGTGCATCACTTCACTGCCGTCTTCTTGCAGAACTTTTTCGCTACCCAATCGGGTTAAAGACACTGCACCAAACAAACGTGATTCTATGTTATGGCACTCTCGTTTAAACGACTCGATGAGTTGGGTGGTTTGAGCATGGCGGTTGGGTTTCTCAGCATCGTCATCAAACATCAACTCCACAAATTGACGTTGCGCAAGCTTTGGCGGAAACCAGGTCACGGTAAGGATAAAAAACCCTTCATAAAGCGTCCCTAAACGCTCAAAATGGCGACGTCGCTCTTCATCAACAGCTGCGGATAGTGCATCAGGGAAATGAGATTGGGTTCCTTCATTGTAGCCAGGTGCTGCCCGGCGTACTGCATCCACATGAACCATCCAACCACTGCCAAGAGCGCTGAGAGCCTGATTGATGCGAAAAGAAACCAGTTCTCTTTGATGATGGGTGGCACTCGCATTGTCCTCACCACGGTAGAGCCAAGCGGCCATGAATGCCCCGTTTTTTCCGACAATGACCCCATCATCAACTAAGGCTGCGTAATTGAGTAAATCAGAAAGCCCCGCCTCTTTTTGCTGATGTTTTTTAAGACGAAGTTCAGTAGAGGATTTGCGAACTGTTGCAAATAAAATCCAAATAAGCGCAATACTCAATACCGAAATAAACACTAGGATAAATTCAATCATTTATATTGCCTCTCCTGGGACCCAGTATTCACCCGAAATGGAGTGGAACGTGCTGGGTAATAAGGTTGATAGCGACGCTGGCGTAAATAAACAAATCGCAGTTGTGGGTCGGCTTTGGCCATAAGTCTTAACATCCAGAGGGATAAAAACCACAGCCCAATACCCACAAACAACGCAATCCAGTCTTGGGTAGCAAATACGAGGATTGCGGCCAGTAGGCCCGAGAACATCACCAGTTCTCGGTCGCCACCCATAAACAGATTGTGACGATTTCCAGCACGTCGAATGGGAATGGAACGCAGGCTCATGATGCAACCCTTATACTGTGAACCGAATGTGAACCAATTTGCGCCCCTTTTCCTGTAATGGCTGAGAGGGTGTTTTTTGCAGCAATGATGAAAGCAAGGACCAACACGATAAAAATCAACGACCGCATGAAGCCATTCATATCGCCACCAAAAATTAACGCAGCACCTGCGGCAACAAGACCTATAATAGAAACGGAGAAGGCAAAAGGTCCTGTAATGGAATTACTGATTTTTGTAAGCCAACTATCAAAAGGCAACCCTCCTCCACTGGTGCTTGATGCAAAAGAAGGCTCGGTTCCTAGTAAGAGCAACATCATTAAGCCTAAGGCAATGAATACTTGGGGTTTTAAAAACAGAGCGTGTTTATTCATTAAATAATTCTCCTTATAAAGTTCGGGTAATGTAGTGGCCGTCGCTAAAGCCTGAAACTTCTAAGAGTTCTTGCACGCGACGACCATCCTGAGTTCGGGCGATATGGACTACCAAATGAACTGCCTCGCCTATGAGCGGTTCAATGTCTGCAGGTGCGGAAGGATTACGCGTAATGAGTGATTTTAAGCGCGTCAAACCTGCGGCAGGGTTATTGGCGTGAAGAGTGGCCGCCCCTCCTTCATGCCCGGTATTCCAGGCATCCAGTAAATCCAGGGCTTCAGCGCCTCGAACTTCTCCTACTAAAATTCGGTCCGGGCGCATTCTTAAGGTTGTTTTAAGCAGCATGGTCATGGTGACTTCAAGGGTTGTGTGGTATTGCACGCAGTTTTCAGCGGCACATTGAATTTCACCGGTGTCTTCGATAATAAAAACCCGCTCAGTTGGATCGAATAAAACCATTTCATTGATGATGGCGTTGACCAGAGTTGTTTTACCGGAGCCTGTGCCACCAATAACAAGGATGTTTCGATGGGTTGCAATGGCTTTTTTAATAGCCTCACAGTGCTCTTTTGACATCACGCCAGACAAAACGTATTCATCCAGCGAAAAGATGGATAGAGCTTTTTTACGAATGGCAAAGGTTGGCGCATGAACAACAGGAGGAAGCTGGCCTGCAAAGCGTGAACCATCGAGAGGCAACTCCCCTTCTAAGGTTGGTTTGAATCGCGTAATTTCCTTCCCGTGAAAACCTGCAATGGTTTTAATAACCGATTCAGCGCGACTTGCTGACATGGTACCAATGCACCGCATTTTTTCGCCTAACCGTTCCTGCCAAAGACGCCCATCCGCATTGAGCATGACCTCCACTGTTTTGGGATCGGCTAATGCTTTCTCAATGACAGGACCAAGATCGCGGCGCAATTTTTCTTTAGCACGGGTCTTTACCGTTGACTGTTCTTCATCATTGTTCATCTTTGAACCCCTTTATTCATGGCCTAATTCCTTTTTTAAAGTCAAAAAATTCCCATCAGATGATAAACATCCGATTTTTGATTTAATTTTGCTTAATAAGTGCAAAGGGTTATTTGCACTTCATTTAGAGCTACATCACTTAATGAGCAGTGTATTGATGAGACTCTGTTCGTTTTAATGGTGTTATTGGCACGCCATTGCCATTTACAGTATCCTCTGAATCAAGGCGCATTGTTTTTTCTTCCTGAACCTTTAGATAGATTTCTTGGCGATGAATTGAAATATGGTCAGGGGCATCAAAGCCTAAGCGAATTTGATTGCCTTTAATTCCGAGTATCGTAATAAATACGTCATCACCTACTACTACTGTTTCACCTATTCTGCGCGTTAAAATGAGCATGGTTTTTCCTTAAGTTTTTTAATGGATTTGGTGTGTTTTCTTCTGTGAATTAATTTCAAAGCCCAAGGCTTCACAGGCAAGCCTTGCCTGGATTGCAATGTGCCAAAAATCAGTGTCATTACTTTCTTGATACGCCAAGGTTAACGATTCAGAGCAGGCGCTTAGAAGGCAATAGAGTTCTTCTTTTGAAAAGAGCTTTAATTTTGGTATCTGTCTCATGATGCAATTCCTAGTCGTTGGCGCATTAAGTTTAAGTGTTTTGTTGCAACGTCTTTTGATTGAGGTTTAGGAAGCATTACCCCTTCTTTAATTTCAGGAACACTATGCCCTTGGCGCACTAAGTGGCAAACTTGCTCATAGGCTTCCTTAAACACGGCAAAGGACTCCCCTTCATTTATTATTTCTAAAAATTTATAACCCAATTTTTTGGCAGTATATTTAACAACTATATGACTCCATTGTGGGTTGGTAGTGTAGGCACGATTTAAAACTTCTCTATGAGCCTCAGCGGGCTTCGGCATACGCAACTCACTATAAAAACCAAGGCATAGCGCGCGAAATTGCAGGCAATTTGGTGGAAACTCACAAAACTTATCGCCTTTACTCAATGTCATTAATCGCTCCACGCCACTGTCTAATGCACGAGGTGTTAAATCTTTAAGTGCAGCAAACCAAACGCCCGTATCCTTAACCCCATGCTTACTAATAAAAAGCTGTCCGTAGATTGCTGTCAGTTTCATCCATAGGCTGGACAAGTGTTCCTTCGATAAATGCACAGGAGTTGAGTTCACTGCCTGAGGTGCCCCAGAGTGATTCGATTGAAATGCCATGCTGCTGGCTGACTCGTTCAAGTGCTGTTGGGTTAAGACTGCTTTGATTGGTACCACGCTCATTGTGATTACTCCTTAATTGTCCTTGTGCCTTTTGTTGTTGTTTTTGCATGTATTGGGCATCTCGTTCCAGCCAGGTAATGAATACTGGATTAAAATCAGCCCATTGGGTGTTTAGTTTTTTGTTGTGTTTGATGAACGCCTGAATTTCCGTGAAATCCGTCACCTTGGTGAGTCCCATGGACAAAGCCAGTTCGATGGTTTTTGTGTTGGGGTAAAAGTCGTCGCTAATTTGTTTTTTGCTGCAAGAAAAATCATTGCCCGCAGTTTGAGTTTGTTTGTTTGAGTTAGTTATATTAAATATATTAATATTCTTTACCGAGGGGCTATGGGTGTTAGCTTCTGTGTTAAGATCTGTGTTAATTCCTATATCAAAAACCCTATTTTCATCAATGTTTTCTTGGGTATTGACTGAGTTTGTTAGTGTGTCAGCTTCCGTGTTTAGGAAGATTTCATTAAAAATTTTAGGTAGTTGAGGGAAAAGAAATTTGAGGGATTGACCTTCGGAAACTACTTTAAAATATTCCCCGCGTTCCTTCTCTATTGATTTGATGTAATTACGAATAGTTTGTTTGGATGGCGTACCACTTTCTTTTCTTCCTGGTGCCGGGTTAATTTCAATTAGCTTAGCAAGCTCATGATAGGAAACATTGTCAACGATCCCCGTTGCTGGATCTGCTAAATTAAGAAGGGACTTAATTAGTAATGCGGGACCATAAGGGAATCCAATAAACGGGCGCTCTACATCTAATCTAGCTTTATTGAAGCGTAAGACGGCTTGAAGTTTATTTATAATTGTAATTTTATTACACATCTTTAAAATATCCATTATTAATTGTTAACTGGCTGTTGCCATAAAATTAAACAAATTGTTCTATTGGATTATTTTTAACAAAGATTGTGTAAAGAATATTGTATTGAGCTATCATCCATAATTTCCTTGTCTGATGAATGCAATGGCTCAATCTATATGTTATGATTTTCACCATGGCATTCTGTCTTATGCCCGAATACACCGAGAGTGACTGTTTGGCGACCGTTCTCTCGGTGTTTTTTTTAAAACCTATAAAGATATTAACGCATAGCAATTTATGATTCAACATTTTACTCGATTTTTTTTCGACAAAAGTGTATTTTAATGAGATTAACCTAAATTTACACTAAAGATTACTATGACAGCACGCGGATCAATTACAGTTTCCTGGGAAGATGTGAAACAGGATGTGGCTAGACTAAACCCATCTTTACATCAAATTATTGAAAATGATATTAACTTAGTTCCATCGGAATTAACTATCCTAAGCTATAATTATGGCAGCCAGATAGGTGATGAATCGTATTTTTATTTCCCCGATTTAAAAAAATCTCCAACAATGCCATTCTGCATGGTCTATGAAAACAATTTTGAAATGTATATGGAGTTTAATGAACGAACATCACCATGGAAAATATATAAACCAGGGCAAATTTTCCCATATACTAAGTTTTTAAAAAATAATTACCTATATGAGCCATCTGACATACTTAAAATGACAGCAGGAATAAGGAATTCCTTTTTATTAATGAATAAATTCAGCGATAAAAAGAGACATTCATGGTTACAAAAAAAATATAATCTAACATGCTCCGTTCCCAATAATTTCGATGAACAATTTTTTGTTTTAAAACAAATCAGTGATCATATTAATCCTTCATGGAAAGCTAAATTACTTTCATTTCCTAAAACATGGGAAGAAAAAGCGTATAAATCACCTATGTTTGTAGATTATTTAAATTCTGTTGCCAATAATGATCATATTTTTAAGAGAAATATTTTATTGTATGACTATCTTCTAAATACTATTAATTTGGATAATAAAATAACTAATAATGGATTTATTAAAGAAGTAATTCGATATTTATTTTTCGTAGCCTGTGGAGATCAACCCGCTTATTTACCAACATCTAATGAATCAAACGCACCAATAAGCCTCTTTAGAGAAGCATATATTGACATTTTTAAATCTGAAACGATTCCCATTTTTATGACGCCACATAAATTGTCACCTTTTGAGTCAAATGAAACAGTGTATTATTCTCTTAATAAAGAAGATTTTTTATTCAAACCAAATCAAATCTCTAACTTAAATAAATTGTCTTCTGAAATTAAATCAGCTTTTGAAAATACTTGTGAAAAGATCCACTCTTCCAAAGTTGCAGTAAATACAATACTCCATAAATGCGCTGATAATTTAAATATTAATTTAATTCATCGTTGGAATATCAACTCTTCATCAGAAAACAATCAAAAAGAACTATTCTTTAATAAAGACAATTATCTCATGGACGAAATATCAAAATATAAAAACCTGGAATTTCCATTGAATTCATTATTTTTATCAGGGTGTTTTTCCATATCATATAAAAAAAATTATAAAGTATTAAATAAATGACCATTGGAAAGGAAATATGATTCTAATTTTAAAATGCCGTCAAAAATTGCCGTCAAATTACTCTTGGATATCTTTTTTTTATCTAAAAATTTAATAAAGTCGGATGATAAAAATAGTTTTTGTTCACGTCTAATTTTATCCGAAACAATTTTAAGTCTTGTTTGTTTGTAACTAAAAGAATCTAATTCATTTAATATATAGGTAATTTTATGAGTATGATTTTTCTTATACTCTAAATAAATAACAATATCGTGTGCTATCTTTTCTAAGAATGGGGTCGCTGATTGTATCGGGATTGATACCATGCTCTGTAGATTTTTTTCTAAATAATCTATAAGAGTAGGATACATTTTATTTGCTAGATCCCTGATAATATAGATATTTTTTGAACTATGCATGATAGGGATTTCACTTTTGATTGATTGATGATTTTTTTGAAAATATAAAAGCACATCTTTCTTTTTTTGATCTATGTAATGCGCTTTTAATTGAACAAAAATTGCTTCTGGAACAGCAGCTTTTAGTGTCAACCAATTTCGTTTTTTAAAGTGAATTTTCCTTAATTTACAGATTAAATTATTGTCACATAAGTGTAACTTTTCTAATGTGGCTCTAATGTTCACCATAGCAATGGTTTTATCAAAACCATGGGTAGAGGGAAAATATGAAATTGCAACTTCATCATCCCCATCTAATACACCTGATAGATAATCTTCAAAAACCTTCCCAGATCCTAACATCCCATAATTGCGAAGCTCATATGCCCGAAGAGCCCCCAGAGAAGATAATCCGATTACTTTTATTCCTTGCTCTAATGCCCACAAAATCTCTTTATGAGTAACACTAGCTTGTTGTTCAAACACACCATCTACAATAACTATTATTTCTATGTTTGGGTGTTTGAGTAAAACTCCAATTAGATCCCCTCTTCTAATCGCTGGTAACAATAAATCGCTATCCTGAATATATTCTGATAATTCATCATGAGAAATTGTTGAGTCAACAAATATAGCTCTTTTTTTATTATTCATTATTTATTAAGAAAGTTTTTAAAATACATATATCTTCGTTACAGTAAGAGTATACAGCTAAGTCGTTATTGTTGTGATTTAGAAGTTTAACAATTTGATCGAATTGTTGTACCAGAGAAAGGTTCGAGGAATTAAGATTTTCGAAATAGATTTTTTCTGGAATTTGAGTCAATGTCTTTAATTTTAAAAAATTATAACAAGATTGATCCAAATCATCTCTTGCGCCAGATATAATACCAACTTTTGATTGAATTGCCTCAATATAGGCTTTCATAAGCGCCTCATGCTTTGAAAAATGACAGCTATAACCAGCTACTACTGACTGATTATTTAGAGGATTACTATTTAAAATATTACTTTCAATCACAGGCAAATTAAAAATATTCTCATAAAAATAAAACGAGGCACTTATTTTATTCATATCTGTAAATCGGAATATGTCGCATTCAACGTGCTCTAGCTGTTTTTTTTTGGATAACTTGGTTGAATTCCTTTCTATTAATTCTAAAAAACTATAAATTAATGCTTCTTTATAATTTGACCCCGACGCAATACCATCGGAATTTTGTCCAAATACCTTAGAAAGAAGTAAATTACTATCAAGAGATAACGCTATATGTGGGATGTATATTTCTTTATTTGATATTAGGGTTCTTCCAAGGCACCAATCAAGACTTTGCTTACTTAATACTGTGGCGCCATAGTCTTGTTTATTTAAATTAACAAATAAATCATGATTATTAGCCAAATCTTCCTGTGAAACATTAATTATTTCTGGTTTAACTTCTTCTGCAAAATAAGTCTCTATAGATTCCATCAATGCTGCACACTGTGCCTCATCTTTATGTATTGATTTGCCCATGCTGACGGTTATTGATTTTGCATTCGGACGAATAGCAGAAAATATTTTTAGATCGGATGTATCATCTAAATAACTTAAATCAGCAAGCCTTGAAATTCCAGCTTGCTTTATATATTTTGAAAGCAGGGATAAAGTATCACCAGCAGATCTAAACCTCAAACTCATGGTAAAATCATCCACCAGAAATTGCAGATAAAATATTCAAGGAGTCCTTATCTGTTAATTTAACGTAATTCAGTGTGTCTATTTTTATGCCATTTAAATAAAGTAATATATAATCTTTTGGCAAATCATCTTCGAATAAATACTTATATTTAGTTTTTAAAACATCACTTAGAAGTTCTTTCCAATATATTTTATCATTTACGATAAAACTATTGCTCAGATGATTTAACGCTCCAGGAAAGCTAACAGAAACTTCCATTTTAAATTAGGCTGATGGAATTCAAGGAAATAGGATTTTCAAATATATCATAAACTTCCTGAATATCTGTTTCAAAAAGATTAATATCCTGTTCAGATAAAGATACATAAAATTCTTGTTTATCATCCATTTTGCACCATATAGAACGAATTAATCATATTTTATTATATCATTGTTTTCTAAAGAGAAAAAATCATCTATTAAATCATTGTAAACGGAACTATATCCAACGAATGAAGCTGCAGTATTACTTGCTGATTTTGGAGTGTCATAATAACCACCAATATGAACTCGAAAATCAAAATTGTATTGTCCTTTAAGTTTTGGTAGGCATATTTGTGATACTTTGCCTTTTTTAAGAGGTATGTATCCACAAAAATCATATACCTCATTATTATTAAGCTTAATCGTCATATCTTTATCTAGCTCAAGGAGTACCATAGCGGTCTCCAGAGAAATCCCTGCCCTTCTTCTATGAATCAGATTTATAGCACCACCTGCTTGACGAATATTAGTTTCTAGGAAAATGGGCTCTTGGTAATCATCTAAAAAAAATTCTGTATGCATAACACCATTTTTATACTCTAGTAATTGCTGAACTTTAATGGATTCTTGCTCTATTTTTTTTTCAAGAGACAAATCAACTATAGGGAAACTGGCAATTATTTTCCCGTTTAGAAACATATGATTAGGATAAGAATATCTCCGTGCCTGAATATACTTAACTACGCCATTTTTTACTATCAATTCACAATGAAACAAGGGTTCAGGATAGAATTTTTGCAAAATAAACTTTATTTTAGAGTCAAAGCAAGTACTCTTCCAAACTATAAAGTCATTTTTACTTTTAATATGATAACCGCCCTCTGCACCAGCAAGATTGTCTGGTTTGATGAAATACTCACTGTAACCTATAGAATCAATAATATCTTCATACGCAAGATCTTCATGATAATCCAATGTTTTTGGAACCATCATATAAGGACTTAATAGTCTGTACATCTCTGATTTGACTTTATATTTCTCTATTGTTGGATAATTAATCCCAGGAATATTATATTTTGTTCTGAGCTTAGCTGCTTCAATTAGAAAATTATCATTAAAACAAACAATAGCATCAACCCTATTATTTTCTATGATTTTCGCTATTTCATCTATACACAAAGAATTATAATAAACACTGTTCTCTTTTCCTACTGTCTCTGTGCCCTCAAAATAAGCCAATGTTGGTTCAATATCGTTGGTTTTTAACAATTCAAAATCAACTAACTTATATGTAAAGGGCATACCAATTAATAAAGGGAATAATTTTTGCATTTAAGTAACCCTGTATTTAAATATAGAATTATATGCTAATGAGACTACTATCAAACCCATCATCGTGTTGATAAGCATTGCATCTAAAGATAAGTTAGTTAACTGAGAGCAAATGTAAACCGAAAGATAGATTAATGAAGGACACAAACCATTAAGCACAATTACATTAAAGCTAGCTAAGCGCGTGCCTTGAAAATTATTGTAACCCGAAAGTTGTGCTACCTGACGCATAAAAAACATACTCATGTATTCTATATATGCAAAAACTCCAAACATAGTTATTAGTAAAATACTCACATGCTGCTCACTAATTAAAGAATAATAAAAAATCAAAAAAACCAATGGTACTAAGTAATTTATATAAGAAATTTGTTGATATAATTTAATCCGGGAATATTCAGTACGGCTCTTTACTAGTGACCAGGCCATTATGGCGCCTAAAATTAAAGAAACAAAAGGTTCAGAGGAATATGCAAAATTAAATAAATCAATACTGCTATGCAGATTGTGTAAGAAATAAGTTAATACCGAACCGGTAAACACTGCTAAAATAAGCCCATAACCCAATGAAATATTAATTATCAGTTTAAGGTCATTCGTGTGTAATGATTTTTTAAAATTATTATATATTATGCCTATGAATACAATTGTCAGCATTGGAGCTAGAACCCCAATAGACATAACAAATAAAGATAAACAACCAGAAAATATTAATGCTATAGTGATCAATATAATATAAGAAAATGCCCCTAATCTCCCAAATTTTAAGACTATCTTTAAACAGTCCCTCCAATAGCCACGAATAATCAGTAAGTAAATAACAAATATGACTTCTAAATAAATACAATATTTACTATAAACTGTTAACTCGTTATTTTCATAAAACCATCCAAAAATAAATATTGAAATGATTCCAACTAGGTTCAAACTAAAACCGAAGTAATTATTAGCCTGGGTCACACTGATTCTTTGATTTTTTGTATATGTATTTAACTCAGATCTGATTAAAAGCTGAAAAAATGAGATAATGAAATAATGAACCCCACTCCAAAAATAAAGCTGGAGCTTATTAGCCGGATTTAAGACGAAGTAACTACTAATAACAAAAATAATACTAAGGATTGATGCAATAAAACGATACCAGTGAATAAACAAATGTTCTCTGTTTTTAAAATAATTCTTATTTAAGAAGTCCATGAAAAATGATAAAAAAATACTGGTAAATGCAATTAGAATTGTAATTTGTGAAAAAAATAAAATGAGCCTACTACTTTCATGCAACACTTGAGCATAGGCATTAAGCTCTACACCAAGTGCTCGGATAGGAAAATATACTGGTAAAATAAAAAAATAAATTAAACCAATATTCTCCGAAATTCCCCTGATAAATCTTCCTAACATTTTGTTAATCACATCCGTTCCCTTTTAACAACTTTACAAATACAAATGCTGAGGTTGATGACATAAAATGATTTTGAGACTACAATGAGCAGATATTGGTCTTAAAGTACCTAAAGTTTCAGTTCATGCTCTAGATTCAATAAATTTTTTCGTTATTTTTATAGTCATATATGCCATCAGAACGCTATTGTAGACAAATTAATCTTCTTGGGGAAGAAAACCAGCTTAAATTAGCTGAGGCTTCTGTTTTAGTAATTGGAGCCGGAGGAATCGGCTCCCCAGCTCTTATGTACTTGGTGGCTGGTGGCATTGGGAAAGTAGGTTTTATTGACTATGATTTTGTGACTCTGTCTAATTTACATAGACAAATTCTTTATACCGAACATGATATTGGGAGCACCAAATCATCTATTGCTTACCAAAAACTAAGCTCCATAAACTCAGAAACAAATTTAATTGAATACAATTCAAAATTAAATATTGAAATTGCAAATAGTATTATTCCTCAATACGATTTAATTATTGATGGTTCCGATAATTTTAAAACTCGTTATTTAGTTAATGATATTTGCTGTCAATTGAATAAACCATTCATTAGCTCAAGTATTTTTCAAAATAAAATACAAATCATTTTTTTTGATATTAAACAAGGATGTTATAGATGTATATTTCCTGAACCACCACCACCTTTTTTAATGAACAACTGCTCTGATGCTGGCGTTCTAGGTCCAACAACAGGTATAGCTGGATCGATGACCGCATCATTAGCCATTAAATATTTTGTAAATCCAAACGCCACCCCAGTTCAAAAAATAATTACTTTTGATAGTGATACCTTAAAGACAGAACAGTTACCATTTTCACAAATAGATCGCTGTTCAGGCTGCCATCATAAATCGATTTCTTGGCCAACTCAAAATTTTAGTGTGGAACTTCAAAAAATTGATTTATCAAATTATAAAGTAATTGATATTAGAGAAGTTAATGAAGATCGTAAGGTCAAGTTAACTAGTGATGAACTTCATATTCCTTTCAGCCAGATGATTGAGCTATCTAATAAAATTCCACAGGATAAATTGCTTGTTTATTGTCAAAGTGGCGTTAGAAGTGATTATGCAGTGCATTTTCTGCGCAAAAACGGGTTTCATGCGTTTTCACTTGACCAGGGAGTATCTACTTTGAAAATCAATACTGATTGATTTGCTTATTTATAAATATTTTTAATTTTCAATATCAAGATAATCATAAATCCTTTCAATACTTTCAAATTCCATCAAAACTCTTATTCGACCTGTCTTTAATGCATTAATTCTTACATTTTTGTTGTATAGGTTTAAAAATTTTTCGGATAAGATCTTCATGTCATCACTTGAAACCAGAGGCCTGTTATTTATTTTTGTAACCTGAGGCTCAAGTAAATCCAGATACTTCTTCTCCTTAATAAACTTTTCTGTTTCTCGAACAGAGAGTTTTTTGTCTATAACATATTGAATTACAATATTTTGAAATTTATGATCTAAAATAATTGCTGCTCTAATATGGCCATAATCCACATCCCCATTTTCCCAAAACAATTTACATTCGGGGCTTAATAATGATGCAACACGAATTAAATTGGCAACAGTAGATCTCGGCTTACCGATTATTTTGGATACTTGATCAACACTTAAAAAATGCTCATCCTTAAGCTTTAATAAGGATTCAGATTCTTCAAGTAAAGTTAGCTGTTCTCGTTGAATGTTTTCAATTAATGCAATGGCAAAAGCTTCTCTCTCATTAACATTTTTTATTAGACAGGGAATTACAGTTAAACCAATTTCTAAAGCTGAAAGATATCTTCTCTCACCAGCTATCAGCTCATACTTTTCATCATCCATTTCTCTAACAATAATAGGTTGTAAGACGCCTTGTTCTTTAATAGACTCTATTAAGTCTTGAAGAGACTCTTTTGAAATTTTCCCATGTTTGCGAGGTTGATATTTACCAAGAACAATTTTTGCAAGCGAAATATTTTTCATTATATTTCCACTTTGCTTTTCATGGTTTAAGTTTAATAAATCAACTTCAATTGCATTAATACCCTTGCCTAAGATATTCATAAAATTGCCTTTTATTTGCTTGCAAAAAAGAACTTAAAAACCCCTATAATCCTCTGCCATTATGGGCTATAGAAGACTTGTCCCGTACGGGACTATTATTCTTCGCTTGCTATATCCTTAAGAAACTTTCGGTCCGCATACATCCATTGGCTTAAAGCCATCCGAATAATTGCGGGTTTAATATGTACTTCCAACATTTTTCTAGAATTTTTTATGTTAAGCTCTAAATCTATTAATTTCTCTATGTTATGCATATCAATATTTGCTTGAACAGGATTAGAACCAATGTTTTTCATCATGGCTCCTAATTTAATTTGAGTCAGTAAATTAATAAGAACATAATCATCGGATGAATTATTCCAATTAATATCATCTACTGATGAACTTTTAAAAAAGTGTTCTAAAGCCTCATTTACTAATTGAGATTGCTTCCCTCTTCCCGAATATTCTTTCTTGGCTTTTTCTTGAATAGATGTCCATAATTTTTCTGGGACGCGAAGAGTAATTTTTTTTTGTTTTTTTAAACAACTCTTTTGTTCTTTAGGTCTTTCTAGAAACATTATTTTTCCTCAGTACTTTTTCCCAATAAAAATTCTTCCAATGATTTTAAAAGAGATACCATATCATCAACTGTCTTAACTTCTGAAATAGTCGAATAATCCTTCAATTCGGGTATGCAGCTTAGAAGCTTATTACCTGCTTTAACACAATTGTCGATTGTTTTAATTTGCATTGAAGCAACGGATCTTTTGCGGCCATCAGTTCCTCTTGGAATGGGTTTTTTCATTTGAACAGGTAATTCAATATTTTTTTCTAACAACTTATAAATAAATAATTCCTGGCGATCTTGTCGATTATATGACGCCACTTTAATGAGATTATTAGCTGATAAATGCCCCGACTCCAACGCTGAGTATATTGATGAATGATACTTATCTGGATATAAAATTAATTTAATTAAGGTGGAAGCTAAATCTTTCTGAATTTTTAATCTAGTTGAAAGGTCTCTAACTGTTATCTTTGGATTTTCTTTAATTTCTTCAGAGGCAAGTTTAAAGTTACCTAGAACACTAATATTAGTCCTCAAGCTATTTTCAGTAATTTGACGACCAATCTTATCTCTTCTGCTCAAATTATGAAGGCCTTCATTGCGAATTGCCTTAATATAGGGAATGCGACCAAGAATACAAGCCAAACGTCTTAAGTGACCCTCAAGCACAACTAATGTATTATTTTCAGAGTCTGATTCAATTTCGATCGGCTGTATTTGTCCAGTCTCCCTAATGCTTTTTGCAAGATTAACCAAAAAGTCAAATTCTTTTTTTTGAGTGATATTGGGAGAGTTAAGAAGCTCTTCAAATTGAGGAAATATAATAGATTCAATCAATTTGCCATCAACTTCTTCTTCATTAATTTTTACTAAACAATTCAAGTTCATATTAGATTCAAAAATATCCTCCATATCGATACCAACATGTTTTACCAACCAGGCATCATCAATCACCCAGTCTGGACGAGGATTATGAGCGCTAGGTTTTAAAGCTTTTGGCCTAACTTTATAATAGCCTTCGTCATTTCCATCATTAAAACTTACTTGTTTAGAAACATTTCCAAAATTTAATGACCTAGTAACATCACCATTTGATGAACTTGGTTTTTTTATTATTGTTTCTGTGCGTTCTATTGTACTGTTCTCAAAAATCATACTCATGCCATTTCCTCCAGCTCTTCTGTTACTAATCCTTTGGTTGCAATAAGATCTTCGAATCCTATTTTTTCAAAAATATAATTACATGCTTTAATCGCATCAATTCTTAATGTTGAACTCTTCTTTAGTCCATTAAAAGGCATAGCTAAATCAGCTCCTTTCGTATCTACTTTTGACATATCTCCAGAATCTCTTAATTCACATGGAATTAAATAAGGCTTGATATAAACACTCTCTTCTAATTTACTACGCTGGTCGTCTTGCCCTGTCCTTTTATTCCAGGCCTTTTGATTGGCTAGAAACCCAATAAGTTTACTAGCTTGAGATCTAGGTTTTGCATCATTTTGTTCATGAAAACAATGCAGCATTGCATTCAAACCCTCACAACTTTTCTCTTGTAGTTGAAACGGCATAACAGTATGAGTTGCAGCACGCATTAGACCAACAGACGTTATGGATATGGCTGGAGCGCAATCTGCAATAATCAAATCAAATCCAGCTTGATACATACGTTCAGGATCAAAAAATTTTCTTGGGATATCATATAAATCATCATATGATAAATTGCTATCAAATTGTTTTTCTTCAATTTTTTTCAAGATTTCATTATGGGCTGGTATAATTTTTAAGTTTTCATATTCATAGGCAGGATAAGCAGCAATAGGCTGATCTTTCATATATAAAGATGCTAGGCTAGAAATACCATCCCAATTAGGATGCAATTCAGGATCATATTCAGGATGAATTGGTGGAAAATATTTTGCAGGTAATTCTAGTCTATTATCTTTAACAATTCGTTTACTTAGGTTTGCTTGCCCATCACCATCTACAGCTAATACTCGCAACCCTAATATGGTAACTGCATAACTAATTAATAGTTGCGCTAACACAGTTTTTCCAACCCCACCTTTATTATTTGCAATAACAACAATTTTTGCTTTGTTATTCTCTATTGCCATATTAACTCCCCTAAATATTAAGATTTGTACTAACTACATTACATCAAAAAAAATAAATAATAAAGCATAATTGCACTACCGTAGTGCTTATTAGTGTATTTCTTTTTTAGTGCCTGGAAAATAGAGATTATATTTTTTTGTAAATAAATTTATTCTTAAATATCAATATGTTATGTGAGGTTTTGGTGTGAAAAAATCATCTGAACTTTTTTTAGATATTGATCATTTAAAATTTGTAGTGCATATTAAATCTCAATTGGAAGAGAAATATTATTCATAATAAATAAATATAAAATTTATAGAAGACGAAGAATGGTAAATAAATAGATAAAAGAAAAGAGGGCTTTATGGCATGGCTGCAACCAAGCCATAAAGAAAAAACATAGGATACTAATATGCATAATACTTCTGAGGGTATTCAGCTATCATATTAGTATTCCTTAAACTTTTTGTCAACGAATTGGCTAGACGCTAAGGATACTTTACGCATGCAAGAAAGTGCGTTAGTGATGGATTGCATTGATTTCATAAAGGAATCAACAGGCACAAACTACAGCTCTAGAAGGGCAGGGGTGGTGCGTCAGGGTAACTGGTGCGGCCATGATCCTGAGTCCCCGCGTTTTTTTCAAAAGCCACAGGAACATAAGGATCGCCCCAAAATAATTACCTGGGCGATTGATGCCTGGCGGCGTTACTATGGGCTACCCACATCCTATTTTAAAGAAATCCGTATGCGCCGCAACTCAACGCGCCAGCAGCGCTCTGAGGCGCGTGAAGCTTTGGCAAGTATAGCTCAGGTCTTATTACATTACACAGAACTGGCAAGCCTTAGGGTGGGTGTACCTCATGCAAGTGAAGGATTTCGCTCCCTTACCATCGAATTTCTTGCTGATAAGGCAGGAATTGGTTTAAAGCGAGCACAACGCGCTATTAAATTACTGGTGCGTGCAGGCTATTTAAAAATGATCGAGCGTTTTGATGTCAAACTAGAGGAAGGCAAAGAGCGTTTTATTGGTCTTGCTGCGGTAAAATGCCTAACGCCCGCCTTTTTTAAAGCATGCAACATCAATCTGCAGGCACTGTCTGCACAGCGCGCTCTTGCGCGTAAACGGCTTAATAAGAAGCGAAGCACCTTTATTGCCAATGCTCAGGAGTCTCAGGCTGCCGCACGTAATATTCTTGATTTTATAGTTCCCAAAGGGAATGCTAAAACCCACATTGATGTGATGAAAGACATGCTTAAGTCTGAGCAGAAAACTGAAGAGCAGGTGCGCGAAAAAGAACGCAGACGAAGAGAATCCCTTGAGCGCCGCCACAAATTGCGGGAGTAGGGCGCTGCAACTTACTTCAACACCCTTACCCTTGTTATTTTAGAGATACCCCTCTATACCCCCAACACCACTAAAATACCTCACAAACTCTGATTTTTATCATTATCTATAATTAGAGTAGGAAAAGAGCATTCATTACCTGAAAAACATGTGAATTACATGGAATAAACCACCATGTTTAATAAAATCCACTGTATATATTTTGTCATAATGACATTTAAGTGTCTTATAGAATAGCTTTTAAGTGTCCGCTCTTACTTATAGTCCCGTTTAAACCTTCTTGAATATTATCCACAAGGATGATCTGTGGATAATTAAAAATAAGGAATTCGCTACGCTCATCAATCATTTCATCTTATTAAAAGGAATTGGCCTATGGCCAATAATCAAATAAAAAAACAAACAAAGCAATAATTAAAGATCGATTGCCTCATCACTCATCACTCAATCGCAATAAAAGATAACTCCGCATTTTATTAAGAACAATGACTACTCACTCGCAAGCTCGCTCCGTTCCTCATTGTTCTTAATAAAATACTCCGTTATTTTTATTTTTGCGACTGAGTGATGAATGACGAGGCACAAATCTAAATCTTTCTTTTAAACTGCTTTAAATGAATTCGCTTCGCTCATAACTATTAAATGCTCCTAAGCTCCAAAATCAAAGGCAGGTGGGCAAAATTCGAACATGCCTTTATCCACATTTTTAGGGGATAACCATGTGAATAGATTGAATTAAGGCAATACCGATAAGGACTTAAGAACAAGGAGAAAGTGTACTCAATGAGAGTAATAGTTAAATGAAATAGTAATTAACTATTTCATTCGAACGCTATTTTTAAGATTAAAAGTTAAACATGACCCTTTTTTACCAAGATCCCGGCCGGGGGGCTAATTGATAAAAGAAATATATCAACAGATGGTAAATAGGTGTAAAGCCCAAAATAAACATATCTAATATATCAACTATTGATAAATTCAATAGTTATCAATAAACTGCCTTCAATAATTACTATAGAGCGGGTTTGGGGAGCAATGGAACAGCCAACCGACTTAAGGACTATATTGGTCTTTTAATATCTATAATTCGGTATGTTTCATTTTATAGGGGTTAATTCCATATAGCGCTGGTTTATCAGCATTACCCGTTACATCTCTTAT
>NZ_CALMPD010000008.1 GCF_937871865.1 uncultured Legionella sp. | reverse complement strand
TCCACTATAAAACTGCCTTCTTTTCAAGGAATTAAAATTTCGTTCACAGAACCTAGAGATTTTTATCAACAAAAGAATGGATATAAATCAAAACATTAGTCTCAAATTTGAGCTTGTTAATGGGTATTTCCAAAATGGACTTAAATCTTGTTTGCCTAAACTTCTAAACGAAACGTGTACCGATACAATTCCTGGATTAACATTTTTACGCATTGCTGTATTATTAAAGAACAAACAAGCAGTGAATGTTCTATTAAAACATAAAGCGGCAGTTACAAATAGTTTTCTTCAGCTAAATCCAGATGAGCTGGCGCACATGCTGAATAATTACGAAATTGCTGAAATTATTAAGACTTATCCTGGAGTTATTCGCTCATCAGCTGAAGATAATAATGAGATAAAAACTAGTTTAAGTCATTCAGGAACGTTTACATTTTTTAATAAACCTAACCAATTAATAACTTCTACTTCACATCCTTCTTTGAGATTGTAGGGAAAGTAAAGGGGCACTGCCATAAAGTTTTAATAAAAGTACGTCAATCCTTCGTCGCTAACTCCTCAGGATGACGGCCAAATTCTTAACTTAATGACAGTGAGAAAAGAGGGATTCGAGACGAAATTTATGATTTCAAAGACTTAGCATTTAAACTGTAAATTTTGACTCGAATGAGGTTGCTATCTCTATCTGCAGCAATACTCAATACTAATTTTGTGGAATTTTAAGGTCTTCAATCGTTGCTATTGTTACCGAATTTGCTGTTCGTTTTGAAAAACGTTCAACAATGCAAACTACTGCTTGCTTTATTGTTTGCCAATTTCTGTTATTTCTAGTAAAAAAATTAGCCAGATAAGCTCTATGAATAAAGATCATATTATGGGATAATATTTGCCCATCTGAGACAATATTTGTTTGTTTATATGAAAATAAAAGCATTTTACTTAATGATATCTATTCTTTTTCCTGTCACTTTATTTGCTAATAGTGCAACATGTCCTTTATCGAATGGGATTAATGTACATACCAAAAAGCAAATTTTAAATATTTGTAAACAAGGCTCGGTAATTAAGACGTTTAAAGTAGCGCTTGGATATAAAGGTGTGGGTAAAAAAAAGGCGGGAGATAATAAAACTCCAATTGGTTTATATGGCTTGGCGCATCCAAGAAAATCCAATCAATTCAAAGTGTTTATTCCTATACTTTATCCTACCTCAAAACAACGAGCAGCAGGGTATACTGGCAGAGATGTTGGGATCCATGGCCCAACGCAATCATCAGGTCGTTTTAGTTGGTTAAATAGCTTACCAGGTTCAACTCGAGGATGTGTTGCTGTTGGCAAAAATAACTACATCGAATATGTGGCTGATTGGGTAAAAGCAAATCCTGGAGCTAAGGTTTTAATTATTTAGTTTGAACGTAGCATCTTTTCAAGAGAAGAGGGTGGGACTGTCCACCCGTTTGCATTAAGTTTATTTAGCCTTCAAACAAGCATTGTTATATGAAAATATTGAGGCACTATGTACCTGGTGCTACAAGTCGTCCGTTTATTTTCATAATGATTAAAATGTATTAGTCTAATTTGGTATTTTTCAAAAATCGTGCCAGTCAAGACTGTTTTTTTAATTATTTTATTGTTATCATGCACGACTAAATATCTAAATTAGTTTTTTCTCGCCTGTGGATATTTTTTCCAGACTCTTTTGCTATTTATCCTAAATCAAAACTCAGTTTCTTAATTAGCCCTTGCTGCATCAGGCATATCTTCTTTTTATTATTTTATAACATGTGTTTATTTATCCACATTTTCTGTGGATATCTCTGTGAATAGGCTCTTAGTTTTCTAATAAATTCAGGTGTAAGCAGGATGAGAATGAATTAGGCCTAGCGATCCGGAACTTGCGCTCTGGCGCAAAAATTCAAAAGGTTAGATCGGAAAATCGCCAATAACATCATTATACTTATCTTGTGCATCAGCCAAGCTCAATTTGGAATAAATTTCTAAAGAGTCTCTTTTAACATGACCTGAATAAGGTTGAATAAAAGCATCATCGATATTTTTTTTCTTAAACCAGGTAAATAAAAAATGTCTTAGCTTGTGAGGAGAGATAGAGCGTTCAATACCAGCAAGCTTAGTATATCTCATCAGAATTTTTCTAATTCCACGATCAGTATAGTGACGACGAAATCCTGACTCGAATAAAAATAGCCTGTTTTCATTTTTATATTGTTTTATATGAAGAGGCAATGTTTCTTTAAATGCCGGTGAAAAAGGTACAACCCTATCTTTTTTCCTTTTCCTTGGTTTATTTTTATTCGACAATTGGTCAAATCAACATCAGATAACTGTATATTAATTAACTCACTAACCCTTATTCCAGTATAAAGCAAAACTTTTACGATAAGCATAGGAACTATATCGTGGGATTCCCAAACTGCTTTATAAAAAAGCTTAATTTCATCTTCTGTGGGTACATAGGGTAAGCGTTTTGGTGTTGCGGTAACCTCGATATTAAGATTCTCTCTTACAAACCTGAACACGTCTCTAAGATAATCATAATTAGGATTCTGTGCCTTAAGCAAACTTGAAACTCTTTGTGCCATTTTTTTAGCTGATATTCGTTCCATTAGGCCACATAAACAGTCAAAGCACGAAAGCAATTTGTTAATTAGGAACTTGTGTTGAATTTACACTTCACAGCACGATCTTTAGTGCCAGACCCAAAAGAGAAGTTACAGAACACTTTACAGGCTCAGTTCGCATTTGCCCCGTTTCTGTAATTTAACCCATATTTAATTCCTTATGTCCTGGAAGTGGATCCAAGTCGCCCCTCAGCGCAGAGGTCTTAATGTAGGGCCAGAATCTTCTCTTTCGCCCCTTACCACTTCATGCAACGAACGTTTTGCTAACGTTTTTGTTACGGGCTCATCCTCAACAGTTTCTGGTGTTTCTGATTGCAAAAGGGTATCGACCGCTTCCATTGGCCCATCTTTTTTTACATCATTTTTGGTTAATTTGGCTAGCTTCATTATTGAGTCAGTAAAATCAATGGCCTCTTTTTTATCCTCTTTGCGCTGTTGTTTGTGTTCATCGGGTATCACCGGTTCAGTGGGGGCTCCCCTAGAAAATACAGCTTCAAAGGCGCTGGCGATAAGTTTACCAAACGAACGTAACCCAGATTTTATAGCATTTAGTTTGTCCGCAAACCAATTTTCAACAGCTGAGCGACCTATTTTTATGCGAATTGGGTCGAGAACCTTATCCCTGATTCGTTTAATGTGCCTTACCTCATCAGCATGATTTGCTTTATGTAGCTCATTGGCTTCCGGAAAAGCGTTTTGTAAACCTCGAAGATAAGAAATTTGATTTGCAAATTCAGCAGTATCTTTTACTGTAATCCCTTGAACCGCTACGGATAATTTTTCATAAATTTTAGGTTTTGTAGTATCTGAGGGTTTTCCCTGCATATCATGCTCATTAAAGTGGCAGTGAACTCTCATCATCTCTTCATGGATGTCAGAAGCTACTTTAAAGACATGTATCAGAGGTAGATTCTCAAAATCATCATACGTTTTTGATAAAAATTGTTCAGTTATCGCTTTAGTGTCACCTTGCTGCAATAATTGATTAAACTCTACAAGCTTTTTAGCAATCATTGGAGGATTAGAGTCATACATTGCAAAAAGTAATTCTCCTAACTCATTTTCATTCAGTGTCCCTAGGGTGATTGCAAATTGTTCTTTAATCAGGCGATGATCTAAACGTTTAATTAATCGGTCATGGATTAAGGCATTTAGTGTTTCTTTATCCAAATTTTTTAAAGGAGCGTCTTCAGATGATGCTAAATCCTCTATAAACGTAACCGCTTCTTCTAACCTGTGATCTAACTGTTTCACTTCTACCAGCTCAGAAAATAGTTGATCCAGATTATCCATCTCTCCTTCAAAGAGCTTAATTCTGGCTGCTAATTTACTTCTTTTGTCATCATCTTTCAGAACCTCTGCAATTTTACTTAAATCTTGTTCATTATAAGCAAGCTGAACGACGCTTAAAAACTGACTGGAACGTAAATACTCACTGATTATTTCGACTTCCGTCACGTCTTGAAGACTGGTTACCTGGTTTTCTACGAAGTCTGTTAATGAACGGAGGTGTTTTTCCTCAATTTTCGCTATTTTGCTCTCTTTAGGATCCAAGTCATTCAAATCATTTAATAATTTAAGTAGAGATGGTTTCATGCCTTCAAAATCATCAACATTCATGCCGCTCAACAATGCTTCATTTTGAACGATAAAGTCAAATAATTTATCATCTGGAATCGCTTTACAATGTTCAATGAAATCACTTCTTGCCGTATCATCAGAAATATATTTTGCCAGAATGGGAATCAATGTCGCTTTGGTAGGCTTAGATAGTGATTCAATAACATCCTGCTTCAATAAAGCACTGGGATTGGTATCTTTTTGTGACAGCATTGCCGTAATTTCTTTTTTGGCAGCCTCGGCATTATCACCTACAAAGTCCAGTTTCATGCCAGCTGCTTCAGCGACACCATCAACTAGTTTGTTCGGGTCCCGTGCGTCATCCCCAAGCTTCACCAGCTTATCAGCCACGGCATCAGCAACTATTGAGTCTGCTTTTATTTTTTCCTTAAGTACTAGGTATTGCTCCAAAGGGATTAGTGTCGAAAAAAATTTTAAAAAATTATCGTCTATTACAATGTTCTTAGCATAGTTTCCTTTAACCGCTTCGACGAACCCTTTTTGGCGCGTCACCGCTTTAGTAACTCCCCAAAACAAAGCCTTCACTCCATTAGCTGCATTTGCAACACTAAATGTCTGTTTGGTGTTCAAAACTGCTTGCATGCCTTCAGTCACTTGTTGTTCAACAACCTTAGGTGATTGGGCGCTGGTAATCTTTTCTCCGGTTATCTCGGATAATACAAAATTTGCAATTTCTTCGGTGGGCTTCCCATCATCATCCATTTGTTGAAGGGTTTCTGAGTGCTCCTTCATGAATGCTTCAATCGTGTCATCGGTTATTTTACCTTGAATGGTTTTCCTTTGATCATAGGGGCACAAATTTATCATCGAAGGAATAATTTTTTCTTTGTATATTCCTTTTAACTCATTAAACTTGTCGTCATTCATTGCTTTCACAGGTGAGTCTTCTAATTCTTTCTGTAAATCGCTCATCCCTTGTTGGTAGGCTTCTATCAATTCCTCTGGATTTTGAACCGCATTTTCTCCCAGGTGGGTATTGAATAATTCAAATACCGCTTTTTGATCCTCTATATCAATGCCACCGTCTTCCCCTCGAAGGAATTTTGCATGGCCCTCAAGCATGGCTTTGCAGAATTGTTGCCCGACTTCATGCGTTAGCCCATTTTCTAATTTTTCCTGGTCTTCAGGCATTAAAAGAGGCATCATTTTTGCCTTGATTCCTTTTATAAAGTCGTCACTAATTCCCTGAGTAATTTGCGCTTGGGTTTTCTCATCCAGTATCTCTTTTAGGCCTTTGCTGAATTTTTCTTGATAAGATTTACCCAGGTTAATGGCATCGATGATATCAGAACCTTTGATGCCTTTGGTGTCCTCCATTTGTTGAAAGAGTTTTATCACAATCTCTTTCACTTCTTCTTCCTGGATATCATCTTTTTGTAATGGTTCAAACAAATTTTTATTTTTATTCATAAATCCGAGTAGGTCAGGATGAGCATCAAGTGCTTTTTTGGCGCGTTCATAGTAGCCATCCGAAATAAACTTCAGTAGCATAGGTTTTATTGCTTCCTTTTCATATGTTTCAGTCTGCTCTCTTAACTCTGTTTTTAGATACTTTTTAGGATTTCTTAAGACGATTGCTTGAATGATGTCTCGTTGCTTGCTAAACATGACTAATATTTCAGCAGAAACAAAACGCTTGGCAATTAATTGTCTGATGTTCGTGTTGCTCAGCATCTTATGATAAACCCTGTCAGCCTGTTTAGTGCTATTACCAACAGCTTTTTGTAATTCACGTTTTGGCTCTCTCTGCTGCGACCATGTGTATACTGTAGCAATGGCAGTCATCACATTACCAATAAAGTGGACCAGGCCTGATAATCTATTAGAATTTTCAACATTATTAACGTGTTCATCGAGTCTTTTTTCAGCTTGCTTGAGCACTTTGCTTAATTGTCTGCGACTGATTTTTATTTCGTGGTTATTAAGACTATTAATTTCTCTTAAGTCCTCACGTATCATCAGCATTATTTTACGACGATACCTCTCAGTATCAAAACTACCGTCTGGTTCGACGCGGTCATGGTATTCTGAAATAATGTCTTGAGCTAACTTGTCCCCCAGTAGCTTTAAGTAGGCTTCTCTAAAAGAGCGCATGCCCTGGAAGTATTCTTTGTAATAGTCTTCTTTGTCTAAATTTCTCAGTGCAAATGCGGAAGTCTGACCGTTACCAAGCGAATGAACAAACAACGGTTCAATGGTTTCATCTAAACCACGGTTACGTCCTAATCCCTGCAATAATTTATCAGGGCCGTTTAGGCGCTGACCACCGTGGTTGCACACATCGACAACCGTATGTAAATTCAAATCACTGAACCCTTCTGTTTTTCGATTACTCATATATGCGCCAACAAAACCTAACTTGAAATATTGGTCAGCCTGAGATTCTGTTATGTCTGCATAATTTGGTGTAAAGCGATTTTCTTCAGCGTCTGGATTAAGCGCTTCGATTGGTTTCAAGGATCTTGGCTTAGCTTGACCGGACTTCATACCACTTTCATCATACAAACGATAAGTATTTCGTTTTAAGCCCCAGAATGGTCTTGGTTTGCCTTGCATATCTAATTCAATGGGCAAGTCTTTGCTTCTCATATCGTCCATCACGCATAAGACAAGATGGTCTTTTGCATAGGCATCAAATCCTGTATCACGTACAATAAATGCCATGCATTTGTCTTCAGATGGATCGTTTATCAAATATTGATTTTGTTGATCTGGTGAATATTTATTGTTTGATAATTGATGACGTAGGTTTTTAGCCATCCCGGTAAGTATGGTACTGATTTGATCTGCCCCTTGAGCATCAATCTTATTGGCTAATCTTCTCTGATAATGCTCTTTTGAACGGTCTGCTGGTTTAATCTCGTCATAATCGATTTGATGCTCAGATAATAATTTTTTGTCAAATGGTGTGAGCTCATCTTGTGTAATTACACCCAAATTTAGAAGTGCATGAAGCCTATAAACTTCTGGGTTTTCTTGACGATATTTATTCAGCTCAAGAAGATTCATCCCCATGGCATCCGTTAGGATGTGATCGAGAAAATTATGAGAAATATTGGCTTTAAGATGCTGATCCATTGCTTGTTGCTTATGAGCCATATTTTGGGCGCTCTCAATGGTTTTCTCTTGAGCCTCAGCATCCATAGATGCTAATTCATTTTTATCGAGACCTATCAGGCCAAGCCCGATTTCCAGCATTTCTTCATCATACAAAGCCGAATCAACATCATCAATTTGCAGTAACTGTCCGATTGCTTCTCGGGAATATAAATTCCCATTGTCGTAGACTTCTCGACTCTGTGGCTCATTTATTCGGTGACATAAATTAATTAAGGAGTCTGGGTCATCAACTAAAAACAACATTTTTCGGCGAACTGAGTGTTGGATTCTTCCATCGACGTCTTGCATGATAAAAGGTAGATCATCCATTACTTGAACAGCTGCCGACGTGGGTTGTTTCTGGATGGAGTCTGATAAGAAGATGTTAAACCATCGTTGAATACGAGCAAAAAATCCTACTGTATTGCCATTTTTATCGCTGGCTGATTTTGCATTAAGTGTTATGGTTTTTGGGATCTTACCTTGATTTGCCTGTTCCTTTTGCTTATTGGACATGGTGGCAACAGGATTTTTCCCACATAAATCATAGGTTTCTTCATTAGGGGTGGCGGTTAAAAAGCAGGATAAAAAACGCTCTGATAAATCAATTAATCTCAACCGACGACGTTCGACGCGCATTAATAAATGCTGTTCGTCAAAGCTTAACATGAACTCTTGTTCATCACACTCGCTCAGTTGCTCATAGTAATCATCCAATGCTTGAAATGCATTACCGACAACAATATCCTTTTCCTGATCTTTTTCTTGACCTAAAAACCCTTCTTTATCACCCATTCTGCCAATTTTTTCATCAACTAACGATTCTGGCAACAGGCGCTTTAGATCGCCAATAAATTGATCAACAAGGTTACCTGGAGCTCCAAAAAATCCTTTCATTCCCGCTGAATGCAAGCAGGCAAGCCATAACGCTTGCACGAATGTTTTCCCTGATCCTGTCGCGAGTGCGACTAACAGATTTGAAACGTCTTCGCCTGCAACTAATCGTTCTCTTATTTTGTGCAAAGTGACAAGGTGAGTACGATAAAGTGGAATCTTATCTCCACCGATGCGAATAGAGGAACTCCCATCATGATTGTCGACATTGATATAAGGATGTGGTTGTTTTGGGTCTATCTCTATAGATTGGTTAGCGAGCAATGCGACCAGTTGTTCAGCATTATCTGGGTTTGCAATCTCATCAAAGGTCATTATTTGAGATTTTTGTTGTGGGGTAATATGAATTGAGTAGGTGCCATCGAGCATCGGCATTAATTTGATAGCACCATTTAAATTTCCAACTTTAAATAGCTTTTGCGTTTCACCTGATGCGATCATTTGATGCGCCACTTCAGATAAGGACTGTTTTGGATCACCGAATATTTTTGTACTCTCGGTACAATCGAGGGCAACATAGCCGCTATAAACCCGATCTATGCCTTCAATAAGCTTATTTTTTGCTGCTGTATCTAGTTTCATAATGAATCTCAGGCTTTTTAATATTTATTAAAGTATATAACATAAACATTAAGATTATATTATTCGCTTTAAGCCTTTTAAATGGCACCGTCAAGTTAACTTTTGGCCTAGACTGTATTTTATTTACAGGAAGAATGCGATGCTAGAAAGGAAGCCGAAAAGATACCGCTATCCATTGGAATGAATCAGCATCTCGGTCATCGATTTAACGACAGTTACCGGGATTTCTTGGAGCGCTTGCTGTACCGAGGTATTGATGTCAGCTATGAAACGATACGTCAATGGTGTATTAAATTTGAGTCCCATTTTAAGAGCGTCATTAAGAAACGAGCGTCTAGACCATCGGACAAATGGCACCTGGATGAGCAGCAATTACGCATACGTGGTGCGTATTATTTATGGCGTGCCGTGGATGATGAGGGCTATGAACTGGAGCACCAAACCAGCCCAACAACGAAGAAGCCAATTTCAGTCGGCCAAAGATATTTGGCCTGGCACTAAAGATCGTGCTGTGAAGTGTAAATTCAACACAAGTTCCTAATTAACAAATTGCTCATTGCTTGTTACCATCATAGGTAATCATACGATTTAACTTAGTTAAAAAATAGAAATTTGAGAGTGCAGTGCTATTTTAGTCAGGAGAAGTCTCCAGCAATCGGATTAGGTTGTTCTTTGTTATATCGCCGAACACCATTGTACCATAGAGCCATGTCTTGGTTAAAAAGAATGTGGGGTATGTGCTCTTGCTGCTTGGTATTGCAGGAAAGAGTGTAAACTGGATAATAAAGGTTTTATCCAGTTTGCTATTAATCATTTATAGCCGTTTAAATTAAGGATTATTACAATTCGGTTATTACCCAAATTCTGCGAGTTCTTCTCGTAATCGCTTTTCTTCAAATAAATCTTCAATTTTCCGGCGTCGTTCTAATTTGGTAGAAGGGCTTGCTTCTGGAATAATTGGTGCTGCTTCAGTTACTTCTTCAATATCATTATCAAAGTCATCAAAACCGCGAGTACTCATAGCCATCTCCCTAGCTAACCCGTTGAATTCCATTTCTGAAAAAGGAGTTACAACTTGAATTATATTTATGCGAATCAACATTTTTCGTTGAAATCTTATTTAAAATAACAGAATTCGGGGCTAAGGAACAGTGGAATTTTTTGAGCATATGTTCAAGGCTAAAAAAGAACAGTCCGAGGCAACGATGAGTATGTTACCCGAACTATTCCTTATCCATTGCTGGTTATGTTTCGTGTTGCTACAAAAACATGCCTTCGCGTTATTTAGGTCCACTTGCAGAAGAGCTCGCAGTAGCCGCTTGCTCCGCTTCTTCATCAGGCTCTTCCTCTTCCGCTGGAGGATTAGCTAAATGCTCTGCCCTTATGTTTTTCATTGCTGCTTTAACGTTTGTAACTTTAGCTGCTTCCGCCTTAGGGAGGCTTAAGCCCTGCAGTTCTGCTTTAATTTCGTTCTCTCTTTGTCTCAGATCTCTTAATTCGCTAGGAGCATCTTTATAAATGTCTTCGAGTTTTAAGGTTCTCCCTTTTCCATCTCGAATACTGATGTTGTCAATCAAAATTCCTGATCTTACAGATGCCATATAGGCTTGTTTTGCTCTTTCCATCAGTGTGTCTTCATCACCAATATCAATAGTCCAATCAATTTTGTCAAATCCCTGTGCTTTAATAGCCTGAGCTATAAGCAACATATCAGCAAGTGGTTTTTGCTGGAGACTTTGATTGTATCTTGGGCTTATCGCTGGGAAATATAATACGAATGTGCCTGGTTGGGGCTGCTTTATCTCCATGCCTGTTATGGATTCGAATTGCGTTATGTCGGCAAGCTGGGCATGACTTAATTTTGCCTTCTCACGGTCAATATTGACCATAATTCCAGTGGGTTCATCTTTAGCCAGCCCCAGTTTTCTTCTATTTTCTTCGGCAAGAATCTCAAGCATTGCAACGTTGCTTGCATTTGCTTTCTTAATCGTCTCTATTACACCCATTTTTTGCATTTCTGCTGCCGCAGCTTTATGCAGCGTATTTAATGATTCAGAAGTGGCTTTATCAAACTCGCTTAATTGCTTTTTATGGGCAGAGGTCAGATCTTTGATCATGTTATTTTTGATGACCTCTATTTTCACATCTGCGTCAGCATCATTTTTATCAATGCTGTATGTTTTCATTAAATTGTCTTTAAATGTCTGATCTCCAAATTGAGCGGCTAATTGTTGCTTATCAAGATTATGTTGAGTAACCACGGCGGCTCTTGATTTATCGACATAATATTTCATGGTGCTTATTACATCTTGAGCGCCAAAGCCGTCTTGAGGTATTCGCTTTACCAAATCTTTGAAGGTTGCGACATTTTTATTAAATTTACTCATGGCTTTATCATAAGCATTTGATGGTTTTAGAGTGGCAGCTACTTGAGTTTGTACTGCATTTGCTGCGCTAGATATAGTGGCATCAGGGTGTTTGGCTTTTTCAAGAATAGACACACCATCAGGCCCGGTCATCGCTCCTGTGACTTTGATATTATCTTCTATTCTCTGTGCATCAAGTTTCTTAAAAGCTGTTGCCGCAAAAGAAGGGTTATTTCCTAAGCCTATAACCTGGTGATAAGCCTCTCCTAGCTTTAAAATTTGAGTTGGTGTCAGGTCTTTTATCAGTTTGTCTGATTTAAGATACTTGCCAATTAATGGGATACTTTGAAGGAGAGGCTTATGCATATCAGCTACCTACAATATAATTTAGTTACTCAAAGTATATCACTATTTTATTAAGAAAAAATTAAGCGTATGAAAACCCGATCAAGACGTGATCGGGTTGAATGATAATAAATTTACCAGGCAGGTATTGCAGCATCACCAAACAATTTTTTCGCTTTGGCTTTAACTTGTTCTGAGTTTAATGCTTTAACAAATAATTCCAACTGAGGTCTTTTTTGCGTGTCTTTGCGAATAACAATGATATTGGCATAGGGAGAGTCTTTACTCTCTGTAAGCAAGGCATCAATACTGGGAGATAATCCTGCCGGTAGAGCGAAGGTTGTATTAATTACTGCTGCGGCAACGTCTGGTAATACTCTGGGTAATTGAGCAGCATCCATTTCTTTAAATTGTAATTTCTTAGGGTTGCTTTCAATACTGGGCACTCCTGCATTGGCTGCATCATTTAAGGTGATTAAATGAGATTCCTCAAGTAATAAAAAAGCACGCATTTCGTTACTGGGATCATTGGGGACGGCAATAATACTGTTCTCTGGAATATCTTCCAGAGATTTATATTTTTTGGAATAAATGCCCATAGGATAGACGAAGGTTCTGCCTATGGCCTGCAGATTATATCCATGAGCCAGGATGGCTGCTTTTAAGTAAGGTAGATGCTGATAGACATTGGCATCCAGGCTACCATCCTGTAATGCTTCGTTCGGTAAATTGTAGTCATTAAATTCTACAATTTTGATGTTTAGGCCGTATTCTTTTTCAGCTACTTCTTTGGCTGTTTCAATCAGTTCGGTTTCTGGACCTGCTATAGTTCCTATAACCAGAGTATTAGGCGAGGGCTTGCTACTGCAGGCAACCAGGCTGAATATTAATACCAAATAACTTAGAATTCGCATTATAGGCTCTCTTAAATTAATGATGTGAAAAACGTTTCGCTAAATAATCACCAAGCATTTGCATGATTTGGACCAGTATTATTAATACAATTACTGTTGACAGCATGATACCCGCATTAAAACGCTGATAACCATAGTTTATGGCCAGAGTGCCTAATCCGCCAGCTCCTACTGTACCTGCCATTGCAGAGTAATTAACCAAAGTAATGGCTGTCACTGTGATTGCATGAATTAATCCAGGTCGAGCTTCTGGTAATAATATATGATAGATGATCTGGCGGGTTGTTGCTCCCATTGAGTATCCTGTTTCAATAAGGCCTGCGGGTAGGCTTTGATAAACATTATCTACCAGCCGTGCGAAAAATGGAGTTGCTCCTAGCGTTAGAGGGACGATTGCTGCATTCATTCCAATAGACGTTCCAACGATAAGGCGAGTTAATGGGATGATCGCTACTAATAAAATAATAAACGGAATAGAGCGAAAAATATTAATGAGCGCAGAAAGTATTTTATGTAATTTTGGATTGGGTTTTATGTGTTTGGCAGAATACAGTAAGGTACCTAAGGGCAGGCCAAGGAGTACGGCAAATAAAGTACTGGTAAATACCATATACAGTGTTTCACCGGTTGCATTGAGTAAATCATATACCATTGGGTAAGACATAGCCTAAAATCTCCACAGTTAAATCAGCTTGCTTACAACGCTCAATAAAAGCTTCAAGCAGCAATGGGTTTGCTGTTAATTCCACAACCAGAACACCGCACGTGATTGCATCGTAGCGATCGATGTTGGCCAATAAAATATTAATATCCAGGTTCAGTTCTCGGCTGGTTTGGCTGATGAAAGGAACTGTTGCTTCTTCTCCTTTGAAAAATAAACGAAGCAGGGGTTTTTCTGTAGCATAATCGGCTAGTCGGCTGGTAAGGCATTGAGGAAGCTCGGGGCTTAACTGAGCATAGAGCATGCTACGTGCCAGACTGTCTTCATTATTAAATACATTGGACAGGGCGGTTGTCTCAACTATCAATCCCCTTTCCATGACAGAAAGTCTGTTGCAAATTCGCTTCACCACATCCATTTCATGAGTAATGACGACTATCGTGATGCCATATAAGCTATTTATTTTTTTTAATAATGCCAGAATAGAATCTGTTGTTTCAGGATCAAGTGCGGAGGTTGCTTCATCGCAAAGTAGTATTTTGGGGGAGCAACTTAAGGCTCGGGCAATAGCAACGCGTTGTTTTTGACCACCACTTAGTTGTGATGGGTAGGCATGTTTTTTATCAGTTAACTCGACGATAGGTAATAACTCATCAATTTTAACTTTAATGTCTTCTTCACTTATTCCCTGAATGCGCATGGGAAGAGCGATATTATCGTAAACAGTTTTGGAGCTTAATAAGTTAAAATGTTGGAATATCATCGCGATTTTGTGACGCGCTATTGCGAGATTTTTAGTAGACAGCTCCATGAGGTTTTGGCCATCAATAATGACTTCCCCTGTATCTGGTCTTTCTAATAAATTGATACACCGCAGTAAAGTAGATTTTCCCGCTCCACTTTTACCTATAATGCCAAATATTTCGCCTTCCTGGATAAATAAGTTAATGTCTTTTAACGCGAGTTTTCCCGCAAAGGATTTAGTTAATCCACACAATTCTATCATTGCTATAACCTGGAATATGCTGCGGAAGACTAAGAGGGATGTGATACTATGCCCGCTTTAGCCGTATTTTCAAAAAAGTTAACTCTTTTGAGCGTCCGCAAGCTGAGTTTTCAAATCGACGCTGGCAGACAGTATACACAAACTGGTGTTGTAAACAAAGAGGAAAATGGACTTATATTTCCTAAACTTGATGTTTATTGACAATTTTTCGCGTTGTTGTCCCCTTACGATTTTGTTCGCTAATAGATAAAATTGAATCAAAATAAGTCTAGTCGCTAAATATTATAGTACACTTAATATAGATGAATTGCTTAAGGGATAATCAAAATGCAAATCAATGAAGATGCTTTGGAATTAGTTATGGATAAGCAAAAGATAGCTGAAATGGTATCTAATCGGGCATTTTATCGAGATCGCAGGGAATGGGATAATTTAAGAAATTGTTTTACGCCTGATGGAAGCATTGTGACCTTGTTCTACACTGGCCCTGTAGATGGCTTTCTGGAGGCAGTGAAGAAAATGAATGAGAGTAAGCATCTCATCGCAAACATGCAAATTACAGTAAATCAAAAAAGAGCTATTTGTGAAAGCAGCACCATATTTTCCGGCAGAATAAAACTAAACAATATGGATGCCGATATGACTGTTTTTTGTCGGGTCTTTGATTTTTTTGAAAAAGATAATGATAAAAACTGGCATATTAAAAAAAGGGTAGTAGATTATGAAAAAGATAGAATAGATCCCATTGGTTTAAGAGGTTTACTCTGATATTTATGTTATCCCAAAAAGAAATTGGAACACTATCCTGATGGATGTAA
>NZ_CALMPD010000007.1 GCF_937871865.1 uncultured Legionella sp. | reverse complement strand
ATTTCATCGAAGTTAGACTAAATTATAAACTAGAATTCGTTTTTGCAACGGAGCCTTCTCGATTGATATCAAAAATCGTAGTCGTAGACAGGGGAATGTTTGATCGTTTGCAATGCTCTTTTGATGCTCGAAAAACTGGTGCATTTAAAATAATGGGTTGTCGGAAAGAAAGGGCTGTTTGAATATCGGTTCGATATAATTTTGCTAAAGCATCACGACCTTCTTGCGTGTTCATTAGCATAAAAATAGACATTTCTTTGTCGATTTTGATATTTGTGCCAAACTCAATCCGAGTTTCCATTGGACCATCATAGAAGAAAAAAGGTTGGCTTTGAAATACATCAGAAAATATCATGGGCCCCTCCTTGATTCTCTTATCTTAGCACATAATTGCCATAATTCGTTTCAAAGTCAGGTTTTTATTCTGCTCCACTTGAATGTTTATACATAGATGGTATAAAACTACCTTTCTCTTTGTACAACCGCAGCATTTCAGAATCATATTCATCGATGGTAAGTTTATTTGGCAAACTATTATTTAATTCCGCCCATTCTCTTTTAAAAGATTTTACTTTTTCGTCACATAGATCACTACTAACTGGGCTTTTGGCAATATAAGCAATATATACTTCTTTGCCTTCATTACGAGCATCTCGAAGGTAACTAAATCTCCTGGATCCACCTCCTATTTCACTTGCTTTTTTAGAATCCAACATGAGTTGTGCAATTTTAGGGCTTTCTTCGTAGTAATTATCCCATGCGAATAGGTTATCTGGCTTTTCGAGAACAAAATAAAGCGCTTGATCATTTATCGTAACTAGAATGCATTGAATAATCATAAGGCCCCTGAGTGACTACACCAGGTGGTCAAACATTATACATAATTTTTTATTAATTCAATGTGGCTTTTTAAATAGTTAAAAATTCAAAGGTGCATGTTTATAGTTAGCATATAAATATACTCTTAATATTTTTTTGTTTATAAAAATATGTGTTCGGTATTCTTTGCCATTATGGCCTCCGGCCGGGATTCACACAAACTTACTGAAAGGACACAAGTGTTGAGCTATTTCGAGGTTAGTTTTCTGCCTAAAATCTACTTTTCACACTGGGCTATTTTAGCGAAAAGATGGATTGTGGAGAGAACATTCGCCTGGCTTAATTATGAAGACAGGTTCTAATTGTTGTCATTAAATGACAATTAACCATCTCATAAATAGTTAATTGCTTTACGAAAATAATGCAGTGTTACATAGAAAAATACCCCGCCAATTAAAGCAAGTGCAGCAAGCTGTGGCCATACTGTATCTAGGCCTGCGCCACGGAATAAAACTGATTGAGCGAGCATGACAAAATGAGTGGTTGGTGCGGCCAACATAATATCTTGTACAGCCATTGGCATATTTTCTCTGGGAGTCATCCCTCCAGAAAGCATTTGCAAAGGTAAAATGATTAACATCAATAATAAACCGAATTGCGGCATGGTGCGTGTCATTGTCCCCATGAATATGCCCATTGATGTTGTAGCAAATAAATTCATTGCTGTACCTAGCATAAAAAGAGTTACAGATCCTTCAATTGGGATCGCAAGAATTTTGCGCACAACAACGATGAGAGAAAAAGCACTTGCTACCAAAACAATGAGTGCCATGGCCCAAATTTTACTCGCCATAATTTCAAAAGGGGTAACCGGCATTACCAACAGATGTTCAATCGTCCCATGTTCACGCTCACGCAGTAAAGCTGCTCCAGTTAGAATGATTGAGAGCATTGTTACATTATTAATAATTTCCATCACTGCGCCAAACCAGGTTTTAGTTAGTGTGGGGTTAAAGCGAACGCGAACTTCTAGATCCACGGGATACTTTGCTACGGAGCGATAATGTTGCAAAAACTCATTGATCTCCATACTGAGAATCGTTTGAATGTATCCAGCTCCTACAAAAGCCTGGCTCATTCTCGTTGCATCCACATTCAGTTGAATGGCAGGACTACGACCAGCTAGTACATCACGCTGAAAATCCGGGGGGATATCCAGAGTAAAAGTGTATGTTCCTGAATCCATGCCGGCATCAATATCGGCCAAATTAATCAATACGGGTTTGGCAAATTGTGGTGGATAAAATGCATCTTCTATCCGTAAAGATAAGGCCGACTGGTCCTCATCAACAATTGCTATCGGTGTTTTATTCAAGGTTTCTGGAAGGGCAGTGGCGGCAACATATATCGATATTGAAAAAGCAAAGATGATTAGGGCTATCATCATGGGATCACGTAACACACTACGTAATTCTTTAACTCCTAAATGAAAAATGGTACTTACAGACATATTAGTGCTCCTGTTTCTTTAATAGCAACAAGCAAAGTGTCAATAAAACAGGTACAGCCAATGACAAGGAAAAAAATGCGGCATGTAAGGACGCAAAAGAAAGTGCTTTAGAAAAAACGCCGCGTGAAATAATGAGAAAATAGGTGACTGGATATAATTTCCCAATGACAGCTCCCATTCCTTCGAGAGAGGACACTGGTTCAAGAATCCCTGAAAATTGTGTTGCAGGAAGAATGGTTAAAATGGATGTACCAAAAATTGCAGCAATTTGGCTGCGCATAAAAATAGAAATTAAAAATCCCATAGAAGTGGCGATGAGCACATAAATGAACGCGGCTAGCATCAGGGTAATAAAGCTCCCACTTACGGGCACATGTAATATAAATACAGATAAGCCAACAAGTAAAAAGAAATTCAGCATGGCCAACAGGACATAGGGTAAGAGTTTTCCCAATAAAAACTCAAGCTTGGTGACGGGGGTAACGTATAAGTTAACAATAGAGCCTAATTCCTTTTCACGAACTACAGACAGAGCTGTTAACATGGCTGGAATGAGCATGAGCAATAACGGGATAATGGCAGGAACCATTGCAGGCAAGCTTTTAACATCAGGATTGTAGCGAAATCGAGTTTCAATGTTAAATGCAGATAATGTGGATTGTTGCGCTAGCTCAGGATAATTATTGGCAAGCCAATGTAAATGCAAACCTTGAATGTAATTTTTTGCGGTTTCAGCTCTTTGGGGCATAACACCCTCGATCCAGGTGCCAATTTCAACCTGCTTTCCTCGCTTTATATCTCGTGCGAAACCTTGTGGTATTTCTAACGCCAGATTTAATTCGCCCGAACGCATGCGTTGCTCCAGCTGCTCATAATCTTTTATTGGGGCTTGTTCACTAAAATATCGAGAACTAGCAATGTTCAGGATATAGTTTTGGCTAGTGGTGCTTTGATCGCGATCTAAAACCGAAAAACTCAGATTTTCTACATCCAAATTCAAACCATAGCTCATGATGAACAGTAAAATGACACTACCAAGAAATGCGAGGGTTGCACGAACTGGTTCTCGTATGAGTTCCAATGCTTCACGACGGCTGTAACTGAACATTCTTCTGGGATCAAAAAACTTCTGTTGGTTGATTTTATTTTCAATAACAAAGGTACGTTTCACAGGTGAGGGGGCACTATCGTCCTTCTTATGTTCCGCCTCAACTACTGCTTCAAGATAACTAATAAAAGCAGTTTCCAAGCTGTCTGCCTTTTTGCTTTTAATGAGAGCCTCCGGCGTGTTACTTACCAAGACGCGTCCTGCGTGCATTAAGGAAATACGATCGCATCGTTGTGCTTCATTCATAAAATGAGTTGATATAAAAATAGTGACCTGATCATGGCGTGCTAAGTCAATCATTAGTTGCCAGAACTGGTCACGTGCCATGGGATCAACCCCTGATGTTGGTTCATCCAGGATTAAAATTTCTGGCTCATGCAGCACAGCAACAGCTAAAGACAAGCGTTGTTTATGACCTAGAGGCAGGGAATCAGGGTATTCATTAATAATATCATCTAAATAAAAACGATTGATTAATTCCTGAATACGTTTATTGATGCGTTCTTTGGGCAGATGAAACAGTTGAGCATGTAATACTAAATTTTGATAAACAGTCAATTCGGTGTATAAAGAAAAGGATTGAGACATATAACCAATTTGTCGACGTGTATTCATATCATTGGCATCAACTGTTTTACCGAATAACCATACTTCACCATCGCTAACTGGCAGTAAGCCGGTAAGCATCTTCATTACAGTGGTTTTTCCACAGCCATTTGACCCAAGAAATCCAAATATTTCGCCACGCTCGATACGAAAATTGACCTTATCTACAGCAGTAAATGAACCAAATCGTTTACTTAAATTTTGGGCTTCAATGGCTATTTCTGGATGAGCTAATTGCTGGCGAGGAGTTAAAATGACTTCTTGATGGCGTTTGCGATCCGATGCTGGCAGTAGGGCGATAAAAGCATTTTCCAACGAGTCGGTTTGGGTCTTTGACAATAAACTGTCGCGAGTTCCTGTTGCCAGAATAGTACCGGCATTCATTGCTACCAGGCTATCAAAACGTGCGGCCTCTTCCATATAGGCAGTAGCTACCAGAACACTCATAGCCGGTTTATCGTGTCGGATCGCATCAATTAACTCCCAAAATTGGCGTCGTGATAAGGGATCAACTCCGGTGGTGGGCTCGTCCAGAATCAATAAATCCGGGGAATGAATCAGAGCACAACATAAACCCAATTTTTGCTTCATTCCTCCAGATAGTTTGCTTGCTGGACGATCTTTGAATTCGAGCAAGCCGGTATTGGCGAGTAAACTGTGAATGTATTGTTCGCGCACTTCTCGCTCATGACCAAACAGTCGCCCAAAAAAATCGACATTTTCAAATACAGAAAGGGTTGGATAAAGATTTTTTCCTAATCCTTGAGGCATGTAAGCAATACGTGAACAGACTGCATCACGGTGGGCTGTGTTGCTCATGTCACCATCTAAAACGAGTACCGTACCCTGTTGTATTTCTCGGGCCCCGGAAATCAAAGAAAATAAGCTGGATTTTCCAACACCATCAGGACCAATAAATCCGATAATAGCTCCAGCAGGGAGCTGCAAATTTATTTGGTTCAGAGCCTGGTTTTTTCCATACCATAAACTGACGTCTTTAATGTCTATTACTGGCGTGGCTTCAGTCTGATTCATTGGGTAGGTTCACTTGTAAATTGGCTGGCCACTTACTGTCAGATTTTAGCGGAACATAAGCCATACCTGGTAAGCCTGTTTTTACAGAACGGATGTATTGACGTAATAATTCAGGGGCAATCCGTGCCTTGACACGAAACATTAATTTCTGTCGTTCGTTGGCCGTTTCTACCGTTTTGGGTGTAAATTGTGCCACATCTGCAATAAACGTAACCTTCGCTGGAATAACGTATTGAGGAAGGGCATCTAAAACCAAATGTACAGGAGCACCCAATTGTATTTTTCCTGCTTGTTCGGTTGGCAGAAAAAAGATCATATACACATTGGTAAGGTCTAGCATGTTTAATACCTTACCGCCGGCGCTTAATACTTCACCAGGTTGGGAAATACGAAATTGAATGCGACCATCCAGAGGAGCAACCAAAGTACTGTCTTTAATATCGGCTTTTAAACGTTCGATGGTTGCTAAGGATGCCGCAACAGAAGATTGTGCGCCTTTTACTTTTGATTCGGCAGTAGCAATTGTGGCTTCGCGTTCTGCAACTTGGGCATTGGCCACATCAAAAATAGCTTGGGCACCATAAAATTGAGAGCGGGCTTCATCTAAACTTTCAAGAGAAGCATGGCCTTTAGCGGCTAGCTTTTCTATGCGTGTTAAACGGGTTTGGGCTAAGTTTAATTCGGCTTGACGTTGAGCTACAGTGGCTAATGCCGCTTTTTTTTCACTTTGCCGTTGAATTACCTCATTTTTGGCACTAATGACATTGCTTTTTGTTTCTTCATATTTGGCTTGCGCCTCTTTTAATTGAGCCTCAAGAACATCGGTATCCATGACTGCAAGTACTTGTCCCGCATGAACATAATCCCCTTCATCAACATCAATGCGTTTAATACGACCAGCAATTTTGGTGGCAATGTCGACTTCTATGGCTTCAATACGGCCATTACCACTTGCAAAGTCATCTCCAAGTCCAGGATTCTGGAAATATTTCCATATTAAAAGGGAAAATAGACCTAGCAGAATAACGGCTATTCCTATTAGCCACTTATGATGTCCTTTCAAGCTCATTGTTTCGTCTCTTTAACGAGTTCTGCCACGTTTTGAAAGTATAGTCTAAAGCATAGGATGTTGAATAACATACTCGATTTATTAATTCTTTGTTCCAGGTTATCTCCATCACATAGCACGTCTCTCCATGTTATCGCCAATAATTCTAAAATTGGAGGAAATAGGGGATTTCATTGCTGTCTTCTGGAGTCCGGGGTAAGGGGGGCTGCTATTAAGAAGAAAAGTACGTCATCCTAGCAGAGCGATCTCCTGAATTCCGGGGATCCTTCGTCGCTAGCTCCTCAGGATGACGGCCAAATCCTTAACTTAATGGAAGTGAGGGTAAGGGCTAGCGGAGTAAAAATTATCGTATAAGGACAAGAATTATTTCATTCTTTTCCTTATACGAGGTTTAATTTATTGTCAATCTTAACGTTCACGAAGCGCAGATTGTTTGGCTTTTATTATGGGTTTTAATATGTATTCAAGGACTGATTTTTCGCCAGTTAAAATATCAACAGTGGCCATCATACCTGGAATGATGGGTAAAGGTTTGCTGTCTGTTCCAAGATGGTTTTGATAGGTGCGAACTCTAATTACATAAAAGCTTTCATTCTTTTTATCAGTTTCATCCATAATAGTATCAGCACTTATTTGTTCTACTTCACCTTCTAGGCCACCATAAATAGAAAAATCATATGCTGTAATTTTAACCATGGCTTTTTGTCCAGGATGGATGAATCCAATATCAGAAGGTCTGATTTTAGCTTCTATAAGTAAGGTGTCATCAAGAGGAACAACTTCAATGATATCGCTGCCAGGTTGAACTACTCCGCCAATTGTTGTTGTTTTAATTTGTTTAATAATGCCATAAACAGGAGATTTCACTGTTGTACGAGTCAAGCGATCTTTGTCTGCCTTATTAGCCTCAGTTAAAGAAGATAATTCTCCTCGAGCTTTATTTAGTCTATCCAACTCCTCTGATTTAAATTTATCAATACTTCCTTTTATGTCACTTACTGTTCTATCCAGGCGAATTACTTCTACTTCGGAAACGGAGCCATTCTTTAATAGGGGCCTTGTCATATCGAGCTCTTTCTGAGCTAACTCAAGAGACTTAATTAATTGCGTTAATTCTCTCATTTTTGAATCATATAACGATTGCTGATCGCTAACCAGGCTAGGATAGTCTTTTTTTAGAGCATCAGGAAAGACAGGAGCGGTCTGGCTTATTTCTGCATTGATCCTGATGATTTCTAATTGCAGGGCATCCATTTTTTTCTCAGCTTCTGCATAACTCGACATAAATCGAGTGTTATCAATCTGCATTAATGTTTGTCCCTTTTTTACAATTTCTCCTTCTTTAACAAAGATATTCTGGACAATTCCACCCTCGAGATTTTGTATAACCTGAATCTCACTGGATGGGATAACTTTACCCTCACCAGTAGTGACCTCATCTAATCTCGCGTAATTGGCCCAGATAATTGCGACAAATATAAATGTAACAGAAGTCCATAAAATAATATGGGTAAAGGCACGGGACTTGTGAGTTTTACTCATGTTATGGTTTCCTTAATGTGACGCCTGCTTTAAGTGCACTAAGTACCGCATCCTTAGCACCATCAGCAATAATTTTGCCATTTTCTAATACTATAATTCGATTAACCAATTCGAGCATGGATAATTTATGAGTAATCAATATTAAGGTATGATTCTCTGTCAGGTAATCATGCAATCGTTTTTTAATCTGTCTCTCGTTATTATCATCCATTGCAGAAGTAGGTTCATCAAGAAGCAGAATATTAGGATTCATAATCAATGAACGTGCTACGGCAACACTTTGTCTTTGCCCCCCTGAAAGCTCGGCCCCTTTTTCACCGACTTGTCTGTCAAACCCTTTAGGATGATTATCGGTAAATTGAGTAACTCCAGCAATTTCAGAGGCTTTCAGAAGAGCGCTGTCATGGATAAAAGGAGCACCAACACACACATTATCTCTGATGCTGCCATAGAACAATATAACATCTTGTGGTACGTAACCAATCTGTTGACGCAGGTCATCGGGATTGATTTGTTTATAATCGGTACCATCTAGTAGAATAGTACCCTCTGTAGGAAGGTATAACTTAAGCAATAGTTTTCCTATTGTCGATTTTCCTGAACCTACTCGACCAATAATCGCAACACGCTCACCCACTTTAATTTTAAAGTTAATATTTTCGAGAACATTAACGTCATCATCTCTATAATGAAACGATACTTGTTTAAATTCTATATCGCCCTTCAACGTTGGTCTGTGAAGGAAGCGCGTATCATCACTGATGTCTGTATCTAATTGCATGATGTTGTTTAATGATTCCAACGCATTCATTGATTGAAAATATCGGGTGAATAACGTGGAAACTTGTGCCATTGGGGCCAAAGCACGGCCAGTGAGTATCGTACAGGCAATTAAAGCACCAGTAGTCAATTCTCCTTTAGATATCATGTATACACCGGCAATAACAATCGCAATAGTTGCTATCTGGGTAGCCAGGTTGGTAATACTGATACTTGTATTTGACACAAGTCTTAATTGCATGGAGTTCTTCGATGCTTCTTCGATTATCTTTTCCCATCGAGATTGCAATATAGATTCAGCACCTGTCGTTTTGACTGTTTCAATCGCGGATAAAGATTCAAACAAAGTAGCTTGCTTTTCTGATGAAAATTGATATGCCTTCCTTGTTAAACGTATCAGTGGCCATTGAAGTAACAAACCAATTATAAATATTACTGGTATGACAATAAATGGAATCCAGAACAGGCTGCCACCAATTAAGTAAATCACAAACAGGAAAATACATACAAACGGTAAGTCTACTAATATAGTCATTGTACTTGAAGTGATGAAATCCCTGAAGATCTCAAAAGATTGTACCGTATTTGCAAGAGAACCTACAGAACGAGGTCTATTGGTCATGCTTAAACCAAGTACTTGTTGGAATATACTTGCAGACAATTCAAGATCGCTATGCTTGTTGGCTATATCTATAAAATAAGAGCGTAATGTTTTGAGGATCATATCAAATATAAATACTAAAGCCACGCCACTGGCTAATACCCACATTGTATCAATCGCATGATTGGGAACAACTCGGTCATAAACGTTCATGGTGAATAATGGTATCACCAGAGCAAAAATATTAACTAATAAAGAAGCAAGTAAAACTTCCGAATAAAGTGGCCATGATTTGATCATTACTTTCCAAAACCAGTTTTTTTGGGTTTTGGCTAAGGTTTCCTGAGATCTGTGCGTATGTTTGTATTGTTGCTCTATTAAAATAATCTGACCGCTTAATTCAGACTGAATATCTTTTAATTCAATTTCAATATCTGGTGTTTGAGGATCAAGAACCGTTTTTTTTCCGTTATCATCAAGTATAAATAAAACTGCTCCTCCGTCTTTTTTAAGCAAAACCAGAGGAACATCTTCTTTGGGAATGTCTTTGTAGTCAACCGTTTTTAGATCGGCATCCAGAGATGCTCTTCCTGCTGAACGAGCAAACAGCTCTGGGGTGAGTTTATTATTAACCAAAGGAAGACGGGCCACCAGTGAAAGAGGGGAGAATGGATTTTGATAGTACCGTGTAAGTAAAACCAAACAAGCCAAAAGTGGATCGTTTTCAGCAGTTTCGGTTAAATCTACATGCGACCATGATTGTCTGCGTGCCGTAGTCATAATATCCATATTCTATTGTTTTGATAATTATATACTTAAATATATAAAATATGCGATCATTTATGATTAAACAGTAAATTTACTCTTACTAAATGGTTTGAGTGACTCGCTTATCTGCTTATAAAGCTCAGGTAACCATCGTGGCTGTGCAAATGTTGATGTTGATGGTTTTTTATGACGCAAATCATTCGGAGCAATGATTAATTTGATATTATTTAATCCAACGCGACGAGCTAATATAAATAATTGATCGATTGCGAGATCACCTATAGCAAGACAACCTACTGATAAATCACGTCCATGAATAAAAATATTATTTCCTAACTCTCTTCTTCCATCTAAATATCCTTTTTCCCGATCGAAGCTATTAGGATAATTAATCATCATGGATAAGTGCATACTGCTGAACGGGTTGAAGTTAACTAGCTTATAAATGCCTTCTGGAATTTGCTTGTCATTCTCTTTTAACTTAGGTCCTAAACGTCCACTAAAACCCGTTAATGGGTAGTTGTGAATATGCGTCCATTCTTGTTCGGCGTTTTTTGCCCAAAGTTCTATTTTGCGCTCTTCTTTAAAAGCAAGCAAAGCAATTTCTCGGGGCGGGTAGCTCACTTTGGCTTTAGCAAAGAATGAAATTAATTGTGGTTCAACTCGTAAGCCATATTTTTTGATAGCTTTGTCTATTGCTTGATCCCAGTTTAGCTTCGGTGCCATCGAATAGCTACTGAAGGAAAAGAGGACAAAAACCATAAAAAATATACGTCTCATATGAATAGTCACTTGGTAAGTTATTGGCATAGTATCAAATAATCATCTTAAGAACAATTTGCTAAATAAACCCTTTAATTCATCTCAATTCTTTTTTTGTAACAATAACATTTGCTTTTTATTCGGCTCAGACAATTGTGTTGTAATAAAATCCGGGCTTACTTCTAAATGCCCAATTGAGGGAATTAATCCATAGTGATTAGGACACAAATATACTACAGAGCCATCTGTAGCCACTGTGTAGAATATATATCTGTAGGAGCAATATTCCGGTTTTTGCAATAAAGCAACTTGCATTACAGGAGTGCCATTCATTCTATTTTCAATAAAATACGCATTAATCCAAAGATTCGTGATGAGAAAAATACTGCCTACTATAAGTATCGATTTAACTAAACTGCTAAGGTGCTTAAAAAAGGAGCTCTCATTGCTCAAATGAGAAATAACATAGATTAATGATATAAGAAGGACAATTAAATTAGCAGTGTAAATTGACGCGTTGAGGTAATTAAAATAACTACCCAGTATTTCTCCTCCTGATGTTTGAAACAGGATTATTAATGCAATTAAACTTAACCAAAGTGCTGAAATAATATAGTAAATAGCTTTTCGTTGGACTCCAATAACTAAAAAAACTAAAGCTATTAATGGAAAGATGCAGTGAATAACTGAGGTTATATTGTACATTGATCCATTTCCTAAATAGTGATCGTGATATCAGGGGCTGTTAACAGTCGAGTATTATGGTCAAAATGGGCAGCTCGAAAACCAGCCCATTTTCGCTCAAATTAACGAAATCCAAAACGGCTCCTAATAGAAGTAAACTATTTATATCAGTAATTTAGGTTTGTGGCTAGTAGCATCTAAATAACCAGAGGCTTTTTCATTTTTCGATTCATCTGAAGGGAACACAGCACCCGTATTAGGTGATGTTAATGCGTACTACAAAACCAATACAAGATGTTGTAGGGCGCTGATAAAGCAATTTTATCAAAAAAATTAAGTTAAGCTAAATACAAAAATTAGTACTCTTCTATTGTTTTATCATCGCGGAATAGTTGCTCTTTTATTAATAAAATATAAGGAGCTGTACGATAACTAGTCGTATTTATCATCTCCTCAGGCACTTCCAGGCGACGCAAAGTAAATGCATCTAATGCTGGCATGATATAAGTCAAAGGATTAATATAGGTTTTCTTTTGTTTTCCCTTGAGATGCCTGTTCTGATGCAGTGTTCCTATCCATATAGGATTTTCGTTATTATCGATGTAAAAATTTGATTCCCAAACGGTCAATTCTAAAATTAAATTTGATTTTTCATCTCTATAAGTCATAAGTAGAGCGGGGCGTCTGTTTTCATATAATTGAGTCAGTAATGGTAATTTGACACCATCATTTGATTTATTCATGCTTATCATTAATTTTGTAAAAAATGATTCATTATGTAAATTCCAGCCATTTTGTTCCAATTCTTTTATAAATAAATCGAGACGACCTGAGTATTGAATATTCAAAATACTTATTCTTCGACCAATTCGATTTAATCGATATAGTGGTAAAATAGGTTTTGCCTGATTCCACCAAACATTTTGCGTCAGAATATATTCTTTATGGTACGGAGCATGATTGTGCAACAATGTTTTAAAATTTAAACTGGTTGAGACCGATGTGCAAAGAATGATTGTTGAAATTACAGTAAGCAGCAATGTTAGAGATTCTCTTTTTTTAGATAGTGTATAGTTAGATTTTCTATAAACAAGCCAGTGAATTAAACATACAATTGTTCCCAGCAGATAGGATGCTATAATATCGGTAAACCAGTGATCGGCTAAATAAATTTGTGCGAAACCACTCAAACCGAGAATAATTAATATGAGTGTTCTAAACGTATTGGTCAAGAACGCATAATGATTGTTAATGTAAAATAAGATAAAACCATAAAAAGCAGTGGCAATTGTCAAATTGAATGACGGAAACGATGAACCAGGCATTGTAACTAATAATCCCTGTGGTCTGGGAATATAGTTAATGTGAGACAGAAACATTGATATTATGCTGCTAAAAAATAAAACACTGGTTAAATAGATAATGGTTTTAAACTTGCGTTGATATATCAGACATGAGCAACAGATTAGGTATAAACCACTCAAAGTAAATATGCTGGTTAGTTGGGTACAGATAATAAAAAAGGCTTCTAATAACGTAGTATGTAAGCTATTTGTCAACAAATGTATCGGTAGATTAATTGCGTTTAGAAATTGGGGATACAGACTGAGTACAAACAAGACCGAAAAACACAATGTGGAAAACAATATGAGCAAGATCAATCCGGCAGTAGGGTAATGATCGGTTTCTTCTTCCGGAGTTATGGCGTTAAATAATTTAACCAGTCCACTATTGCTTTTGGAGCTGAGCCAGAACCCGTGTAAATTATTTTTTAAAAAGGAATTTATACGGATAAAGAGCCATTTGATAATAATGCTCGCTAGCCATATTCCTGCCAGTATTACTAAAATCAATATAAAGAGATGAGTGGCACCTTCGGTCGATAACTCATGTCCAGCAGTACCAATTAAAACCCCAGGCATAACGTATAATATTGACCAACCTATCGCTGATATCACATTAGCAATCAAAAATCGCCATTGCTTCATATGCATAACGCCTGCAATAACAGGAATTATAGATCTTAATGGGCCAACAAAACGGCCGATTAGCACGCTTTTGCCACCGTGCCTCGAAAAAAATTCTTTACCGTACTTCAATAAATTAGGATACTTTTTAAACGGCCAGATGTCTATTAATCGGTCACTATAAAAATAGCCTAAAAAATAACTGAGACTATCACCACATATTGCTCCTAAAGTCGCAGCAACCAACGTCAGGTCTATTCTCATCACTCCCGAGCCAGCAAGGATGCCTATAGCGGTCATTGTTACTGAACCGGGGACAATGCTACCTATAATCGCCAACGATTCGGTCAGGGCGATAATGAAAGTAATAAATAACGCCCAATGAGGATGTGCTTGTAACCAACCAGTAAGAGGTTGAACATAATCGACGAACAAATTCATAATGTCTCATTGATAGAATTGATTAAGAAAACTCTGTTCAAAATGATTACTCACCTCATCAAAGCGGATTGCTGGAAATAGATTTTTTATTTGTGTCATTTCCATTTGTTCAAATCCACAAGGGTTAATGCCTGAAAAAGGAGTCATGTCCATATCAACATTTAACGCAATTCCATGATAGGTGCAACCATTTTTTACTCTAAGGCCAATAGATGCAATTTTTTTATTATCTACATATACACCAGGTGCGCCACATTTGGTATTTGCCTCAATATTGTATTGCTCGAGAGTTTTAATTAATACATTCTCTAATTGGCAAACTAATGTTCTGATACCAAGATTTCGCCTTTTTATGTCCATTAATATATAAGCAACCAACTGACCTGGGCCATGGTATGTTACCTGTCCACCACGATCAGATTGCACAATAGGAATGGATTTAGGGTTTAGAACATGTTCGGGCTTGCCTGCCTGGCCCTGAGTATAGACAGGGAAATGTTCTAAAAGCCAAAGTTCATCTGAACTGTGCTCATTTCGGGTGATGGTGAAGTCTTTCATGCGACACCACACTTCATTATAATCCTGCATTCCTAAATGATTAACATTCATCATAAAACCATTTTAATGTCTGGGTGCTTTGTCAGATCCTGATAAAAAGAATCAAGCATTTGTTGATTTAGGGCATGAACAGTTACTGTAATCGCAAGATAGTTTTTTTGATTACTGTGTTTATGCTTTAAGTGTCCCATATTGAATTCAGGAAAATGACGGAGCACTATATCCTTGATTTCCTCAAGAAAAGTGTCTGAATTAGTGCCCATAATTTTTACTGGAAAATCGCATGGGAATTCCATAAGAGTTTGTTTCGTCATAATTTAACTTATTAATTGTTGGTATGATTTATCTATAATATGCCAAAACTCACCAACTTGCCCTTGATTAATAAAAAAATCATCGATTTTTGTTATTGGAAAAATTTCTTTGGTAGTACTAGTTATCCATACCTCTTTTGCATCAAATAATTCAGTAGTAGAAATTTCAGTTTCCACAAAATTCCAGTTTAAATTTCTGATTAATTCAATTGCAACTTGTCGTGTCACGCCAGGTAAACAAAATTGGTTTAACACAGGAGTTTTAATTACGTTATCTTTTGTAACAACAAATACGTTAGAAGTACTGCCTTCAGTAACAATTCCATCGCGTACTAGTATTGATGTCTGGAAACCTGATGAAACTGCTTCGTCATTTAATAATATATTGGCAAGAAGAGATGTTGTTTTTATGTC
>NZ_CALMPD010000006.1 GCF_937871865.1 uncultured Legionella sp. | reverse complement strand
CATAAAGAAGCTGCCAATCAAACTATTTTTGAACAGTTCTATGGACTCGCTGCATGAGTACGCCCAAAATAAGTCCCGATTACGCCTGGTGTCATTTATGCGACAAAGCCCAAACTTTAGTCAATTTTGCATTTAGGTCGTTCTCAACATCAATATTAATAAAGCAATAAATCCAATTAAAATTATAGCTAAAACCCCCATGGTTAAAGCACTTTTGTTCAAGTTTGCTTTACTGAATTGTTCAGGACTTCCTTTTACTACCCGGTATAAGATAAACAGGATCAAGCCTGCACCAATAACACCTAAGATTTGATATAAAGTCTCCATGCCTGTTCTCCTTGAGAGTTAATTTGCGTCAATAAATCCTAGCGGGATTCAAAACTGAATGCATCTGAAAACAGATGTTTTGCCGATACTCCATTACTCACCAACACATCCCTGGTGTGATACACCATATCAAATGGGCCACTTAGTACAATCTGCCACTCATTAAGATCATCAGGGTGCCTTGCCAACGTACAGGAAGCCAGAGTATCGTTGCTTTCATCAGATAATAAAGAACAATACTTAAAGTGACTGACATGTTTCTGCCAATAGATTACCTTTTCGTCCCAATATAAATCACTGCGTGAGCGCGCTCCCCAGAGTAACTCAAATGCTCGATTGTCTGTAGTTGCCAAAAGCTGCTCTATCATGGCCTTAACCGGCGCAAAACCAGTGCCTCCAGCAATAAACAGAATAGGCCTTTGTGCATCTAATTCATTAATACTGCAGGTACCGTATGGTAGGCGCAAAGTGAGGGAGCCATGCTCTTTTATGTGGGCAAACAAGCGAAGATTGCAGGGATTATCCAGACTGTGTCGAATATGCAATTCATATTTGTGTGCCCCTAAGGGAGCATTAGCTATAGAATAGCTAAACTCCTCATCTCCCAAAAGAATATTCAGGTATTGGCCGGCCTGATATGGAACAAACTCATCAGGAGCTAATACTAACTGTATGATGCTGTCAGTTAATGGGGAAATCGCGTCAACTTGAGCATGGACTGTTTTTTCATTCATCAATCGATACCTAATGAAGACCAGTAACCGTTTACTTTTTGCAAAATATCATCATCCATTACTATTGGTTTACCCCATTCTCTTTGGGTTTCTCCGTCCCATTTACTGGTTGCATCCATTCCCATTTTTGAACCCAAACCTGAAATCGGTGAAGCAAAATCCAGATAATCAATAGGTGTATTTTCAATCATGACGGTATCACGTGCAGGATCCATCCGTGTAGTCATAGCCCAAATGACATCCTGCCAATTGCGGGCATCTACATCGTCATCGCATACAATCACAAATTTAGTATACATAAATTGGCGCAGGAAGGACCAGACAGCCATCATAATTCGTTTTGCATGACCTGGATACTGTTTCTTTATGGTCACAACTGCCAATCGATAAGAACAGCCTTCTGGTGGCAAATAAAAATCGACAATTTCAGGAAATTGCTTTTGTAATAAGGGAATAAAAACCTCATTCAAAGCGACACCCAAAATAGCAGGTTCATCTGGTGGTCTTCCAGTATAAGTGCTGTGATAAATCGGTTGTTCTCTGTGGGTAACACGCTCAACAGTAAACACGGGAAAAGACTGTACTTCATTATAATAGCCGGTGTGATCACCGTATGGCCCCTCAGGCGCCTCAACCCCAGGCTCAAGATAACCTTCTAAAATAATTTCGGCACTGGCGGGAACATGTAAATCATTGCCAATACAACGAGTCAAACGGGTGCGTTGGCCACGCAATAAACCAGCAAAAGCATATTCTGATAATGTATCTGGAACAGGGGTTACTGCCGCAAGAATTGTTGCCGGATCTGCCCCCAAGGTCACAGCGATTGGAAATCGTTCTCCTGGATAAGCCTGCTGCCATGCCTGATAATCCAGTGCACCGCCACGATGCGACAACCAACGCATAATCAATTTATTTTTGCTTAACACTTGCTGGCGATATATTCCCATATTTTCACGGGTTTGATGCGGGCCTTTTGTCGTGACCAGACCCCAGGTAATTAAAGGAGCCGCATCTTCCGGCCAACAGGTTTGTATCGGTAATGAATATAAATCAACCTCATCGTTTTCCCATACATGAGTCTGGCACTCAGCACCATTCACATATTTAGGCGCCATGTTCAAGGCTTGCTTCAACAAAGGCAATTTACTAAAGGCATCTTTGAATCCCTTCGGTGGATCTGGCTCTTTTAAAGCAGCTAATAATTTACCTACTTCTCGCAAAGCAGAGATAGACTCTTCCCCCATCCCCATAGCCACACGTTCCACAGTGCCAAATAAATTAGTCAAAACAGGTATCTGATGATTGGGGGTATTAGTAAAAAGAAGGGCAGGTCCACCTGCACGTAATACGCGATCGCTCACGGCAGTCATTTCAAGATAAGGCGAAACAGGATAATCAATGCGTTTTAATAATTCACGTGCTTCCAGTTGGGCTATAAAGTCTCTTAGATCAGAGTATTTCATCAGTGATTGAACTCAAAATGGGTGAAAGTCTTTGCAGACAGCGCTACATCATTGTAGCACAGTATACACATCAGAGATTAGGGAGATATCACTAGTTCGTCATCCTCACAGGCAGTAAGGATGACAAGTAGAGTCAGTATGTACTATACCCTTTATTCCTGCCTTTTCATCGCATCAAAGAATTCAGCGTTGGTTTTATGATTCTTCATACGCTCAATCAAGAATTCAATTGCATCACACTCATCCATAGATTGCAGAATTTTACGCAATATCCAGGTTCGTTGCAGATCCTCAGGGCTTAACAGAAGGTCTTCACGACGAGTTCCAGAACGATTAATGTTAATCGCTGGGAATACGCGGCGCTCAGAAATATTACGGCTCAGGTGGATTTCCATGTTACCGGTTCCCTTGAATTCTTCGTATATCACTTCATCCATTTTAGAACCTGTATCGACTAAAGCCGTGGCAATAATTGTTAAACTACCACCTTCTTCAATATTTCGTGCTGCACCATACAAACGCTTGGGTCGTTGCAAAGCATTGGCATCAACACCACCGGTCAGTACCTTACCAGATGAAGGAACAACGGTATTATAAGCTCGGGCTAAACGCGTAATAGAGTCAAGCAGAATAACAACATCCCGCTTATGCTCGACCAAACGCTTCGCTTTCTCGATGACCATTTCAGCAACCTGAACGTGGCGATTCGCAGGTTCGTCAAATGTACTGGCAACAACCTCTCCTTTTACGGAACGTTGCATTTCAGTTACTTCCTCAGGACGTTCATCGATTAATAAAACGATGAGGTAACATTCCGGATAATTTTTTTCGATCGAACGGGCGATGTTTTGCAGCATCAAAGTCTTACCCGCTTTTGGCGGAGAAACAATGAGGCCTCGCTGGCCACGACCAAACGGAGCACATAAATCAACAACTCGAGCAGTTAAATCTTCTGTACTGCCATTGCCTTGCTCCAAACCCAATCGTTCTTTAGGAAATACAGCAGTAAGGTTTTCAAATAATATTTTGTGCTTGGCACGCTCTGGCGAGTCATAGTTGATCTGATCTACTTTCAGCAATGCAAAATAACGCTCACTGTCTTTAGGTGGGCGAATTTTACCCGAAATGGTATCACCGGAACGAAGGCCGAAACGTCTGATTTGACTGGGTGAAACATAAATATCATCAGGTCCAGCTAAATAAGAACCATCTGCAGATCGTAAGAAACCAAAACCATCAGTTAAAACTTCCAAAACACCATCACCATGGATGTCTTCACCCTTTAAGGCATGTGCCTTAAGAATAGCGAAAATGATGTCTTGCTTGCGCATACGGGAGGTATTTTCGACTCCCATCTCCTGGGCAATATTAACGAGGTCGGCAATAGGTAATTGCTTAAGTTCACTAAGATTCATACTTCTCACTTGATTTGTTGTTTAAACGAATTGAATATCCGAGAAAATTTTTGTTAGGGAATAGCAGCTAAGGATTAGGCTGCCTATGCAGCACACTTGCTTTAAAGTATCTTGCATATTGTTAACAGGCTATCACAGCTTTCCAACAAGATCCAACTTTTTTATTCTAAAAATATAAAGTAATTTTACAACCAGTACCTTAATCAAGAGGCGAGTTGGATGATAGTTGGACATCACACGGCCTCACTACAATGATGTTAAGAAAAGCACATCATCCTGAACATAGCGAAGAAGCACCCGAATCCGAGGGAGATCCTTCGTCGCAAGCTCCTCTGGATGACGGACAAAATCCCTAACGAATGGTTACACTGCACAGACTCACCACTATTACATTGAGAAAAATACGTCATCCTGAGCAGAGCGAAGGATCTCCCTAATCAGGGGAGCTCCTCTTGATGACGAACAAAATCCCTAACTAAGTGGTATAATACCGTACGAGCTCAGCTCAACGATTAATTCAGTGCTATTAGCTATGGCTTTCAACGAAGGCAATTAATTGTGATTTGGATAATAAGCCCATTTTAGTCGCCGCCACCTGACCATTTTTGAATAAAATTAAAGTAGGAATGCTCATCACACCAAATTTCGCAGCTGCCTGAGGATTATCATCTATATTAATTTTAGTAAAACTAACGTCTTTACCGTGGGTTGTCGCAACATCTTCCAATATAGGAGTAAGCGCTCGGCAAGGACCACACCATTCTGCCCAGAAATCGACAAGAACAGGCTTGTTTGCATTAATCACGTCCTGATCAAAACTCGCGTCTGTCACAGATTTAATATTATCACTCATGAGTATTCCTCAATAATTTACAGTTCAAAGTACTATTATAGATCACCGCCAACCGCTTGCAAGATACTTAAAGCAGTTAGCGCTGCTGTTTCTGTACGTAAAATTCGTGGCCCCAAAGATAAGGGTAAATACCCGTATTTACAAGCCAATTCCACTTCATCATTGCTTAAACCACCCTCGGGCCCAATAATCAGTGTGATATCGGACTGATTCAAAGGATAATCACGCCACGTTTTACTCATATCAGGATGTAAAATCAATTTTAATTCTGCCTGTGCAGATTGGACGTAGTGTTCAAAAGATACAGGAGGATGAACGAGGGGAACCATATTGCGGCCACATTGCTCGCAAGCAGCAATAACAATGTTCTGCCATTGGTGCAGTTTTTTTTCCATTCGCTCTTTATCAAGTTTCACGACACATCGTTCGGAAATCACAGGAGTAATGGAAGCAACGCCTAACTCAACTGATTTTTGCATGACCCACTCCATCCGATCACCTTTAGAAATAGCTTGCGCCAAATGAATATTTAATGATGATTCACGACTCCTGACGTTCACGGCACCAACCAACACGATGACCTGCTTCTTTTTGACTCGCTCAATTGTTGCTTCAAATTCGCGATCATCACCACAAAACAAGATCAGCTTTTCTCCAGGTTGCATTCGTAAAACAACAGCTACATGTTGGCCTGCCTCAGGGGATAACTCAAGTAATTGAGCACTTTCGTAATGACCTGGCTGATAAATTCGTATTTCTCTCACTTAATTCACCATTATTTTTGATAAGACACTATAACAAAAATTACTTATAAACGTCTGCTGTGCTAGAATTATTATCTACAATTCGCAAGGATTAAGCTATTTAATTAGAGTCTGTTGCCGTTTCATACCAAAAACTACGCCCCGCACCTTGTGCGCAGATACTGTGGATAAACTATCGCACGTAGGGATTTTCACCTGAAATGACAACAACTCCGGTACACCACCAATCTTAAATATAAAATTATGCTGAGGAAATAATAATGACTAAAATGCGCATCGAATCAGACAGTATGGGCGAAATAGAAGTGCCTGCAGATAAATACTGGGGAGCACAGACCGAACGTTCACTGCACCATTTCAATATTGGCCAGGACATTATGCCGCGCGAAGTAACTCACGCCTTTGGTATTTTAAAAAAGGCGGCGGCCTTGACTAATTTTGAGTTAGGCAAGTTACCCAAAGACAAAGCGGATTTGATCGTTAAAGCAGCAGATGAAGTAAGCAAAGGACTGCTGGATGCTCAGTTTCCCCTACATGTCTGGCAAACAGGAAGTGGCACGCAATCCAATATGAATGCGAATGAAGTTATCTCAAATCGTGCTATAGAATTAGCAGGGGGGATCATGGGCAGCAAGTCGCCAGTGCATCCCAATGATCACGTTAATATGTCACAATCATCCAATGATACCTTCCCTACTGCCATGCACATTGCTGCAGCACTGGCCTTAAATGAAAAACTAATACCCGCAGTAAAAAATTTAAGGGATGTTTTTACAGTAAAAATGGCCGCCTTCAAAGACATCGTTAAAATTGGCAGAACCCATTTACAAGATGCCGTTCCTATTACTTTAGGCCAGGAATTCTCCGGTTATGTCGCTCAATTGGACTCCTGTATTCATCGACTGGAAGAAGTATTACCTGAATTATACGAATTAGCTGCCGGAGGAACTGCGGTAGGGACTGGTTTGAATACACATCCTCAATTCGCGGCGCAAGTAGCACACCATATTGCAGAAATAACCAAACTACCTTTTGTCACCGCCCCGAATAAATTTGCCGCATTGGCCTCACATGAGCCCTTGGTTTTTGCCCACGGAGCGATGAAAACTCTGGCTTGTGCCCTGATGAAAATTGCCAATGACATCCGTTGGCTCGCGTCAGGCCCCCGTTGTGGTATAGGCGAGCTGATTATTCCTGAAAATGAACCTGGCTCATCAATTATGCCCGGCAAAGTAAACCCCACTCAATGTGAAGCAATGACTATGGTTTGTGCCCAGGTACTAGGGAATGACGCCACGGTTGGTATTGCAGACAGCCAAGGCAATTTTGAGCTTAATGTATTCAAACCAGTCATTATATTCAATGTATTACACTCGCTGAATTTACTGACAGATACCTGTCATTCATTCCAGGAATTTTGTGCAGAAGGGATTGAGGCGAATCAACCCGTCATCGATTACTACTTACATCACTCCTTAATGTTGGTCACCGCCCTCAATCAGCACATTGGTTATGATAAGGCTGCCAAAATAGCGAAAACAGCACATCATGATAATTCATCGTTACAAGAAGCTGCGGTAAAGCTAGGCTTTTTGACGGCAGAGCAATTTGCGGAATATGTAAAACCAGAAGAAATGATCTACCCTCAGTAATTTTATGCCCCGTTATATTCCGACAGAATTCTCTGCCGGAATATAATCTGTTCTGTCACGAACCTCCTCCTGCTCTTATGACAACATCAGACTCCTTAATCCATCTTCAGCAAAAAATTGACAAAAAAAAGGAACTTAATGATAAAATAATGACTTCAAAAAATAGGAAGAGCCATTAATATGAGATTTAAACGTTCAGAGTTACCATTGGCAGAAGAACAATTTCAAAATTTACTATCCAAAGGCTTAATAAAACAAAGAAGCAGTGACAAAAAATCAGTATGTAAAATTTTAGGTATACCCTATACCCCGGATCCAGATGAAATTCCCTCTTTTGATGTGGACCAATCCATTATCATTGAGCTATTGAGTCAAGGAGCATTTGATCCTCTATTAGCCAAAACTATAGTAATAAATACAAGTATGTTTTTTGGTAACCAATTTTCGCAAGAGATTCATGTTAGTAATACCGCGATATATAGCAAATTCTTATACTAGGATCTCATTACAGAAATAGGATTTTCATTTAACACAAATTCAGTAGCACAATTACAAAATAGCTTGAATAATTCAGACGTTAAAAATGAAGGAAAACAAGAAAAGAACCTTGTTTATGTACCATTTTTTACAACCACCTGGGATGATAAAAAAGACGCTTATCATTATACCAATTTAGATATGACTTCTCTTCAATCGTGGTTAAACGTACATTTTACTCATTGCAACACGACTCATGCAATTGATGTTTTATTGAACGAATATCAAAAAAAGGTACATTTAGATAATAATCAAATTATTAATTCTGCGGTAGTTAAAGAAGCAATAACTAATCTGAAAAATCAATTAATAAACACCCAGAAAGATAACTCAGAGCACAATGAAAACGCACAAAACTATAGGGTCTCATTTCAATAAGGATCTTATTATATGTTTTAAAACCGCGAGACATAACCAGAGGATAATTCACATGCCACGGCTTATATTTAAATTTAGTGTAGATAATACAGACTATATTAATGCCTTAACGAAACATTATTCTAAATTCAAGCTTCGCTTACTCGATGACATAGATCCCTCCTATTCCTATTCAGAACCTGAAACTTATTTTGAAAGCTCCGATGAGGAAAATATTTTGGGAGAATCATTATCTTCTTTTATTTCGCAAGCGAAAGAAGATGGAACGAAAGAGATTATCATTGAACTTCGTGGTGAAAAGGCGGACTGTGAGATTTTACCTCAGTTCAAACCCAATCCCAATGAAAAATATCAGAATACTTTGGCACAAAGTGCTTTAGAAAAAGCCTATTTTAACCTGATAGCCGAAGAAATATATCAGATGAATGTAGTAGACGAGCCAGAGTTTCATCCTATAACACAAGAAGAAATCCTGAATTTTTTCCTAACTGCCAACCTAAGGGAAGATGTAGATATTAAGATAACAAGTGCCCTTAATTTACCGGAATCCGAAACCATATTGTTTACCGATGAAAGAGGTCTCTTTATGTATTATTGTTACGGAGAATATCCTAAGTTAAAAAATGTAAGTGGTTTTTACCTGAATATTGAAAAAGGATTCCGCACTAATGACAACTATTTTCGCGCCGATTTTCTTAGCGAATTATGGAGTTATTTTAACAAATGGGAAGAAAATAAGTATCAGGGGTCTTTGTTTCCACCTGAACTAAGCATTGATTATAATATCAATCAACCAATTGAAAATAATGTTCTTTTGAGTACAAACCGCAACGGATTGTTTCAACCCATTAGTGATGAAAAGAAACTCTCCTCTAATACCAGTAGCCTTACTTACACATAACACATGGTATCTCATCTGAAACAGGTCTAGTATACCAAGGCCTTACTCAACATCAGGAGTTTCCACCGGAAGACTCAGAGCAGGAGATAGCTCTCCTGCTGTAGGACTAGAAGGGGCAGGCCCCGGAGCACTAATAAGAATAGGACTTTTCGCAATACCAGATTCCAGATCGACCTGATCGTATCCGTTAGTTTTTTGCATGCGGGGGTGGGCAGAATCGGTTGCCACCGGTACCGATTGATTAGCACAGCCTAATAAGCCCACCAAAGCTGCCGCCCAAATACTCCCTCTAAATACCCCGTTATTATTCATATGTCGCACCCCATTTATTTAATCCCAATACATTATTGAGTATAGGCAGGCCACGCACGATAGCAAACTGAGAGCAAAGAGAAACTAAGAGAATAACTCCCTTTTATGACATTTCATAAAAGGGAGTATTTTAAGAAAGAATAATTATTGAATAACTGGTAATTGCGGTGCCGCTGTGCGTTTAGGCCCAGGCGTTGTCTTTTGGGTAGGTTCTTTGGAAGTATAGCTCTTTTGTGCTGCTTTAGCAGAGTCGCTGGTGGTAGTTGCTGCTTTTGGCGGTTTTGGCGCACTGTAATCAGGAGCTGTTGAATAAGTACCTTCCTGAACACTTTGCGTGTTATCCATAAAACAACCAGATAGTCCTAAGGCTAAGACCATAACAATTCCATATCCCCATTTAAATGATTTATTATTGTTCATAATGAGCTTCCTACATAAAGTTAATAAGATGTAAATAATACGAATATTTTTACTTCAACAATTAATATAGATTAAAAATCAATAATTAACCACCAAAACAGCACGACTCACCCAGACTAAAGGCAGGATGAATTGGTCATACGAATATAAAATTAAGAAAGGGGCTTTATTGATTTATCCCTCCTTCCAGCGACGATGCGCCCACCACCATTGTTCTGGATGTTGCAGAATCATCTGTTCTAATATTTGATTATAACGTAGCGTATTAAGATAAATTGAGTCCTCATGCTCTTCGCCGTCTGCCCATGCAAGCGCGGGTAAAAACTCTAAAATGTGCTTGTGATTCTCACGATATATTACGGCAGGCACAACAGGTGCTTTGGAGCTGCCAGCAATTAACGCAAGGCTTTTATAGGTTCCAGCTTTACTGCCAAAAAAATCGACCGCCAGCCCTTCATTTTTTTTTATCTGAGCATGCTGATCTATAGTGAATATTATGGTTTCTTTCGCTTTCAAGGCACGATGAACTTTCAAAATAGCCCCCGATTTATCGATGCGTTTTATTCCCCAACGTTGCATGCGTTGAAATACTTTACGCTCCAGCCATTTTTGCTTGATTGGCCGTCTTATCACACAGACGGGTCCCACTAATGGCATCAGATGATAAGCGATTCCCAATAGCCCTAATTCCCAATTCCCCAAATGACCAGTAAGCATCAAACATCCTCGTCCTTGATTAACTGCATCCAGCAGATGTTCTTTACCCCGAATATCTATCAACGATTCAAGGCGTTTTGGGCTGATCCAGCTCATAGCAATTAATTCTTTTACGGTCAGCGCAAAATGCGAATAGAATGCCTTGGCCAACCGTGCTTTCTCTTTTCCGTTGACCCTGTCTTTAAATACACGTTCGATATTATCTAAGACTATTTGCTTTCTCAGGGGAAAAAGATGATAAAACATACGCCCAGCAACACTGACCCGGAGCTTGGAAAAAATGTCGTTATTCATAAAGATCTCTGTAATTTACCAGCGTTTATATGACCAAAGCCATTGCTCAGGGTTAAGCAATATCATCTCTTCCAGACGCCTATTGTACCTCTTTGTCTTCTGCATTAATTTATCCTCATGAGTTTCACCTGTTTGCTCAATTATTTCAGGATGAAATTCAATGACGTGATGTTGATTAGGTAATCGATAAAACGTCACCGAGACAACAGGGGTTTCACATCGCTCGGCCAGATAAGCCAGGCTGGCGTAGGTATTCGTTTTTTGCCCCATAAAATCAACCCATAGATTATTCTTGGCACTATGATGGGGACGAAGATCAAAGGGGAAAAAAACAATGCCTTGATTTTTTAATGCCTTACGAACATGACGCACGGCATTGTTTTTATTGATTATCTGAAAACCGACGGCTTCAAATCGACGTAAAAATATTTTATCAAGAAAGGCAAATCGCAACGATTTTCTAATGCAGTAGAATCGGTCTTTATAACAATCAAACGTGGGGAACGAAAAAAGAGGAGCAAACTCCCATCCTCCTAAATGTCCCGTCATCACAAGCACTCCCTTCCCTTTTTGGACTGCTTGATTTAAATGCTCTATACCAATGATATTAACGCGTTTCGCCAAACGATGTTTATCAACGAAAGCATATAGAATGATTTCCTTAATACACCTAATCACATGAGAATAATAAGCAACGGACAATCGTTTTTTCTCACGGCCAGTTAATGAGTTTTGAAATACTCGTTCAATATTTTTTTGAGCATTACTTTTATTAAAAGGCCTTAACCAATAGACCAGCCAGCCAAGGCATGTCACAGGAAGAGTGTTTACATTACGCTTTAGTGCAACCATTTTATACATCATCCTAATTAGCCGTTTTAATCTCGAATCTCAATCGATAAGCCGCCCCAAATAAGTCACTGCTAGAGTCTACAAGCAGTAGATTCCATTGTAAAATAATCCTTTGTTTTAAAACCCCTTTAAGCTAGTATCCCCAATTATAACTTTAAGATTTACTAACCATGTCACGACCACTCAGGATTGCAATGATAGCAGGAGAAATGTCAGGCGATCTCCTGGGCGCAGAGTTAATCCGCGAGCTTAAAAAACACCAGCCTCACATTCAATTTGAGGGAATTGGTGGTCCTCAAATGCTTGAAGAAGGCTTTCATTCCTTCGTAAAGATGGAACGCATGTCCGTCATGGGTATTGTTGATGTGCTTAAACGCTATCTTGAGCTTTATAAAATCCGCCAAAAGTTGGTTGAGCGATGGAAGATAGATCCGCCCGATGTTTTTATAGGGATAGACTATGCTGATTTCAACCTGGGGCTTGCTTGTCGCTTAAAAAAACATGGGATAAAAACAGTTCAATACGTCAGCCCTAAGGTCTGGGCCTGGCGCCAAAAACGTGTTCTATTCATAAAAAAAGCGATTGATTTGGTTTTAACTCTCTTTCCCTTTGAGGAAACCTTTTATCAGCAGTATGATGTGCCAGCGCAATTTGTTGGTCATCCATTAGCTGATATTATTGATTTGACTATTGATGCAAAGCAGCAAAAAAATGCCTTAGGCTACCCATCCCAGGCCAAGCTGGTTACTGTTTTACCAGGAAGCAGGACAGGAGAAATAAACTATTTGGGCCCATTATTTCTTGATGTCATGCAAGAAATCAGCATACACCAACCCGAAACTCAATTCATTGTTCCTTTTACGAATAGCCATTTACGCACCCTTTTTGAAGAACAAATGAGAGACAAAAAATTCAATTTAAAATTGCACTTAACCTACCAAAATTCTCGAGAGGCCATGGCTGCTGCGGATGTGGTTCTGGCAAAATCGGGTACGAGCACTCTAGAAGCGATGCTATTAAAACGCCCCATGGTGGTCGCTTTCAAGTGGGGGGCAATAACCCATGCACTTATCGCCCCCAGATTAAAAATACAATTCATCTCTTTGCCTAATCTATTAGCCAATCGAAATTTGGTTCCGGAATACGTGCAAAAGAAAGCAAAAGCAAAGCCCATTGCGCAGCAAGTGATGCAATTACTGCAATCCCCCGAACATGAACATTTAAAGCAACAATTCACTGATATTCACCTCAGCTTGCGAAAAAACGCCAATCAAAAAGCAGCTTTAGCGATCCTTAATCTTCTTGCTCTCTCTTGTGTTGAGTAAGTTTTTTTAAAGTATGTATTTGTTTAAGCCAATGTCTGTCTGGCATAGCAGGAAAGCCACCCACGCGTGCACCAGCATCCACATCTTGCAGCACCATGCTGCCCACCAAAATCGTAGCATTTTTACCAATCTTTAAATGACCAATAACCCCTACTTGCCCCGCCAAGGTTACGAATTCATCTAACTCCGTACTCCCTGCGATCCCCACCTGAGCAACAATAACGGATCCTTTTCCGACTTTAACATTATGGCCAATTTGTACCAGATTATCCAAACGGCAACAATCACCAATGACCGTATTTCCCAGAGAACCTCTATCAATACAGGTATTAGCGCCAATTTCAACATCATTGCCAATAACTACCCCCCCTAAATGAGGAATTTTATAATGCCCCGCGGCATCACTGGCAAATCCAAATCCATCCTGGCCAATTCGCGCCCCAGGATAGACCAAAACCTTGTGCCCCATGACGGTATTGCAGATGGACACATTATTTTCAATAAGGCAATCATCACCTAATACAACCCCATCACCAATGAAGGTATTAACCCCAATTTTACAACGAGCTCCGATCGTCACCTCGTGGCCTATATAAGCCCCGTGTTCAATTTGGCACTGCTCGCCAATAGATGCACTAGGTGAAATATAAGCAGTAGGGGCGATAAAATGCTGAATTGGTTCACCAGGGTAAAAAGCCTGAGTAATCAAGGCATAAGCTTTATAAGGATTTTTATGTAACAGCAAATGCATGTGTTTCGGCGCGTAATCCACGTACTCGGGAGCCATAATACAAGCACCTGCTGACGATTGTTTTAAAGCGCTCAGATATTTTTTTTGATGCAACATGGACAGGTTCATTGCACCAGCATCCGCAAGAGATGCTATATTAGAAACCACAAAAGAGCCACTTTGCTCATTCAATAAAGAAGCATCAGCAATCTGCGCTAATTCAGACAAGCGAAAAGGCCTTGCTGGAATTGAAAATTGGTGAGATAACATAAATACCTTAACGCTAAACTAACGATAAATGCCACGGGTTGAGCTATAAAGAAACTGAATAAGGAGTTGAACATCCTTATTATCAGAAAACTCAGATTCAAGCTGTTCAATAGCCTCGCTCAAGGGAATCCCTTGGTGAAACAGTATTTTATAAGCGCGCTGGATAGCGATTCTTGCTTGCGGGCTATATTCACTACGCCGTAAGCGCTCAATATTAAGCCCATAACGTTTTGCCGGATTACCTGCGACCAGAGCATAAGGTGTAACGTCTTTGGTAATCAAACTTAAGGCACCTATCATCGCCATGCTCCCCAATTTAATAAATTGGTGCAATCCACACAAAGCACCGACTGTAACCCAATCTTCGATGACTACATGCCCACCAATAGCAACTGCATTGGAAATAATATTATGATTGCCAATTAAGACATCATGAGCAACATGTGCAGAGGTCATAATTACATTATTATCGCCAATAAATGTTTGGCCTCCTCCACCTGCAGTTCCTCGGTTTACGGTCACATATTCTCGAAGAATATTCTCGTTACCAATAAAAACTTTACTGATTTCGCCCTTGAATTTAAGATCTTGTGGAATCCCGCCCAAAACAGAACCTATACCTATTTGATTACGTTCGCCTATATGGGTCCAGCCCTCAATAGTAACGTGTGAGGCAATGGTTGTTCCATCCCCAATGTGAACATGTTCACCAATTATTGAATAAGGACCAATACTTACATCAGAGCCAATTGTCGCTCCAGGAGCAATTAATGCGGTAGGATGTATTCCCGAAGGGGCGGGGGCCATTAGATTGGAAGCATGATCTATAGGGCTCACTTGCATGATTTACCTCCACAACAAATTTATATAAAACGTAACGTACAAAAGCCAGAGAAAGAAATCCCTGGGTGATGACAATTGCTCGCAGGGCATGACCTGAGTCAAACCTCACTCTATTTATAATTAAGCTGCATGGGAGAAACCGCTGCCTGCAACGACGAAACAGGACAAACAGGCTTTACTGAAAAAATGAG
>NZ_CALMPD010000005.1 GCF_937871865.1 uncultured Legionella sp. | reverse complement strand
TCATCCAGCAAATTTAAATATAAGTTCATTTTACCAGCATATTCAGCCTTGAATTTCGTCGTTTTTAATTCCACAGCAACCAACGATTGTAATTTTCTGTGATAAAACAGGAGATCTATAAAATACTCTGAATCTGGCGTTACAATCCGGTATTGGTTACCGATGAAGCTAAAACCATACCCTAACTCCAGGATCACATCTTTAATCTTGGAGACCATACGACGCTCTATCTCGGCTTCAACCACAGGTTCTGTTATACCCAAAAGCCCAAGCATATACACGTCTTTCATAGTCTTGTCAGCTTGCTCCGCTAAATGCTCAGGCAGTGCGGTATGAAAGTTATGTTGTTTATTTGCCAAAACCTGTCTCTCATAGCTTTTTGAAGTAATCTGCATGCTCAATACATCGCGGCTCCATGCGCATTCCTGGGTCGCTTTCAAATAATAGAGTTTAGCATCATCATCCTTTACCTTGCTAAGGATTAGTAAGTTTTGCCCCCATGGGATTTCTCCAACAAGCTGTTGGAGATTTGGTTTGGTCTGATATTCTAAATAAAATTGACGCATGTACCAAAGATTCTGCGGAGAAAACCCTGTTTTATGGCTAAATTCAGCCTTTAAATCTTGCGACAGACGTTCAACGACAGATCTACCCCAACCATATTTTTCCTGACTCCTAACAATATGTTCGCCAATCCACCAATACAATGCGATTAACTCCCGATTAACAGCCGTCGCAGCACGGACACGAGTGCCATAAATTTGAGTCTTGGCTTTTTCAAGAAAATCTTTATAAGCCGGAAGCTCATTGCCTGTTATTTCATTCATGAGAACCTCCGACTCATTATACAGCAATACCGATAGACCGAATGGCGCTTAAAAACTCCGTTTTTCTAGGCGAATTTGATTTACCATATAAAAAATCTTTTACCTCTTTAGATGACGCATGAAGGAAATCACAAATAGCAGGCAGCTGGTATCCAATCCTAGCAAGTTGAGCCTCCATAGAATTAAGATCGGGAGCAAGTGATTTGTTAATAATGTCTTCCGTAATAGGCTTTATTCCGGTGGTATAGGCAATCTCCATCGCCGCTGATAAGTATTTATGGATTTGCAATGGTGTTATTAATGCCTGCGCCAATCGTAATGATGCTTCTGGTGTAATAACATCACCTACTTTTACCTTATCATGCAAGCATTGCTTAAACAGCCACTCAACGTATTTTTCCATGTTCCCCATGGCGCTATCAATATCAAATACTTTCGTTCGTGCACCTATTTCTTCAATACTGGATTTGGACAGTGAGTTGCCTAATTTGGGATGTCCTGCCAAGATAATAGATAATTGACAACCTCCTTGGGCGACTACCTCTACGATCCGCTTGAGAGAGGTTAAGGTTTGTCCGTGTATGTCATGAGCCTCATCAATAAATAGAGCCACCGGTTTTTTTTGTTTTTTAATCAAATCCAGTAACTGACGTTCCCGTTTTTCACCTTGTGTCGGAACTTTGAAATTTTTATCCGTTTTAGTGAGGTCATAAAATAATGCCAGATAAATGGTACTGACATTCAATTTGTTTTTTTCAGTAGATAAAGAGCGAGAGACACAAATTTTATTTTCAAGTTCTAGCTCTTGCTGAATCTGATTTAATAAGGTTGTTTTCCCTGCACCAACCATTCCGGTTAAGGCATAAATACCACCTGCTTGGAGTAAAAACTTCAATTCTTTATATAATTTTTTACGTTGCTCTGTTTCATAGTAACTTGCACAAACCAGGGGTTGTTTCAAGCCAAAAAAATCCATAACTTCTGTATACACGTATCACTCCTTATTCAATACTTGAGGAAGAGACAAAGTAAAATATTGCCTCACTCTTGATTCAACTTGATCTTTATTTAATGTTTCTTCCACAATTTGATTTATCATCTCTAATTGTTGTGGAAGCAGCTCGGCCAAGGGTTTCCCTAATAATCGTGCAATAGCTTGTTTAGCATCCAGCGTGTCAACAAATAGAAAGTCATGTTCATCTTCAAACGGGATAAAGGGCTGATTTTTTGTGATAGCGCGCGCTCTTTCTAATTGCTCGATTGTTTGAGTATTTTTACCCGTCATTACAGACAAGGGAATTGAAATTGATTGGGCCAAACTGAAGATGTCATCAGCCAATTTTTCAGTTTTCGTTTTTGGGTACTTTCGATAGGAATTTAAAGGTATAGGGCCGCTGCTGGGATAAAATGGTCCCATTTTTTGTTCATTAAATTCAACGTACAATTCATTATCCAATAAACCATGCAACAAAATGACTTCATTTCCTGCCATGTCAGAAATCAATTGATAGGCAACGCCTTCAATGCAGACACAAGCATCGGAACCGACCAATCGTGTTTCTGGCTCACGAACAAATTGACAAAATTTCTCCCATGAACACATTTGTCGATAACCATTAGTTGGCAGATAATCGCGCCAAACCTGAATTCGTGTTGATTTTTCAGAGCGATGAGGCATCTCAATATATTGGAGTAGATAATTCATTAACCATTCGTTTGCCTGATTTAGTGTGTTTGGTTTATGGAAATGAAACAATGTTTCGAAAGATTCCTTTGTAGTTCGGTTGGTACGCTCAACTTTCCCTTTCCCACGAGCCGTCGTGCGTCTTCCATCAGAGTTTCTTGGCATATGTGTTTTAAGTTCAATGCCAAGACAGGCCAATACACGTTTAAAAATGGCACTTCTTGCAAAAGCTCCATTATCAGTATAAATAACTTTTGGGATCCCTTGAAAAAAAAATCCGGGGATTTGTTTTGCAGACATTGCCCTGAATAAGAATTTTAATGCAGTCAATGCATCTTCACCTGATGATTCTATGTATTCTGAATAAAGCACCCCACTTTTATCATCAGTAACACTGGCGATAAACAATTTTTGCCCATTATTGTTTTCCAGTTGTTTTAAGTCTGATGGAGTGAAATCAAATTGCCAACAATCATTGCTTTCTTCAGCCTCAAAACGGACAACCACAGGCTCAACGGATAACATGGACTGGTGAGCTAA
>NZ_CALMPD010000004.1 GCF_937871865.1 uncultured Legionella sp. | reverse complement strand
TTGCTTCAAAAATACAAATTCCATCTATGCTGCAAAAAGAAGACGTTTCAGAAGTGATCTAGCCCCGATTTTACGGACACCCTACTAAGAGAGTAAACTCTCTAAAATTGAGGTGTAAAAGATGAATATTAAACCAATAAACGCAGTTGTTCGGAAAAAATATAGTGCACAATTTAAAGATCAAGCCATTGAAAGAGCTGCAAAAGATGGTGTTCCTCTAGTCGCTAAAGACCTTGGTTTATCTGAAGCGACTCTTTATTCGTGGCGGTCGAAAAAACAACAAGGTGGTGATACCCTTGAAAATCAGAAGCTGCAACAAGCCGAGCTTGCCAGATTAAAACGGGAAAATGTTAGGCTAGAAGAAGAGAATTCTTTTTTAAAAAAGGTAGCAACGTACTTCACAAAGGAATCAAAATGAAGTACGCCATGATAAAAGCTAATCAAAAGTACTATTCAATAAGAATGATGTGTCGCCTACTTTGTGTATCTACAAGTGGTTATTATGCTTGGACAGTTCGGCTACCTTCTTTGCGAACCCAGGAAAACACCAAGCTAGCTAAAGCAATAAAGTATATCTTTGAAAAGGAAAAAGGTCGTCCTGGAGCCATGCGTATTACAAAACGTCTTCAGGCTGAAGGACATTCTGTAGGTCGTCATCGTGTTGCTAATATCATGAAATCACAAGGATTATGTGCAAAAGCTGCAAGAAAATTTAAGGCTACGACTAATAGTAATCATAAGCTACCTGTAGCGCCTAATCTACTTCAACAGTGTTTTGAAGCCTCTAAGCCAAATGAAAAATTCGTAACGGATATTACCTATATTTCGACCGATGAAGGTTGGCTTTATCTGGCTACGGTGATGGACTTATATTCCAGAATGCTAGTAGGTTGGGCGCTTTCGGAAAGGATGACATCAGTACTGGTTGTTAATGCATTACAAATGGCTTTAGGGCGTCGAGGGATGCCTCGTGGTGTAATTGTACACTCTGATCGCGGTAGTCAGTATTGCTCTTCTAACTATCAAAAGCTATTAAATGAACATGGGTTAATTTGCAGTATGAGTAAACGTGGGGATTGTTTTGATAATGCGGCTATGGAAAGTTGGAATCATAGCTTTAAAGTTGAAGCAATTCATGGTGAAAAATTTACAACAAGGGCTGTCGCAAAAAATCATGTGTTTGATTATATCGAAGTGTATTATAATCGATATCGTCTTCATTCTAAACTAGGTAACTTAAGCCCAGCTAGCTTTGAAGATAAAATGGTCGCTTAGGAAGGTGTCCGTTTTTTCGGGGCTAGATCACCTTAAGGCAATATCAAAAAGGTTCTTTGGAGTTAGTCTGATCGTTGGGCTAACTTATTTATTTAAATAAATTAAGATAGAACTTATTCATTACCAATTCGCTACCTACACA
>NZ_CALMPD010000003.1 GCF_937871865.1 uncultured Legionella sp. | reverse complement strand
CTGTTATCTATCTGTTCCTGGACATGCTCAATAATGTTGGCAATATATTTTTCATCATGAATTTTTTCAAAATGCTTTTTGGTTGCTACAGTTCCAGAGATAATGCATAGCATGGGATATTTTTCAGCTAAGGCAGACATTTTATCTTTTAAAATTGCCCTTATACCATTATCACAAAATCTCGATCCGGGCTCATTCATCGAGTTTAACACCAAACAGTTACGGCTCCTCTGCTTTCAGCCTGAATAACCATTTAAGATCTGGCTCAACCAGAAAATTAAATAATCGATGTGCCAGACGTGTAGAGAACAGAATGGTAGTAAGCATTGCTCCAAGAATCAATGCTGCAATATAAATTCCATTGTTATTTTGATAAACCCCAAAATCAATCATCATTAACAAAATAAATGCATGAAATAAGTAAGGATAAAGGCTTCGTTGTCCCCATTCAGAAACAACAGATTTTTTAGCGGAAACCAGAATTAGAAAACTCACACTAAATAGTACCGAAATCATCATCCAGAACGTTCTTAGAAACACTGATTTTAAAACTGTTGAATGATAAATAGAGTAATAAGGATATATAGGTTCAAACTGTTTTACGTTATTGGGTGATAATTGAACGATGAAATATATAATAAAGCAAATAATAGCCAATGCAGCTAACTTGCAGCCCTTATTCGCTTCTTTATCTTTAAAACGCTGTAATTTATAACCTAAAATAAATAATGGAAAATATAAAAAAGTGATGCCTAAAGCAAAGACATCTCCTATTTTTCCGCAAAATCCTATAAACACAGCGAAAGCTATTGCCGTAATCAAGGGAAACTTTAACTGTAAAAAATAAGGCAGCAATGTTCTCCATATTGCTAAAGATAATAAGTACCATAAAATGTAAAAAGGCTCGATGATCAAAAGTTTCGTGTTGTAATCACGAGCGAGATAAGAATAAATCAATTCAAATATAATGTAGGGCACAATTAAGATGCGAAGCATTTTAACCATAGAGCTATCAGTTATCCTGGCATGGCTGAATGCTCCAGAGATCAAGGTAAAACAGGGCATTGCCAGAAGTTGCAGACAAATGTACATATTTTGAGTAAATACAAATTTCTGCGTTAATAAACCTCTATGAGGAGAAATAAAATGAAGAAGCACCACACATAAGATTAAAAAAAATTTAGCATTATCGAATTTATAGTTTCTTAGTGTTGTGTCTCGCATGAATGCTCCAATACACCTCAGTGAGCGAACCCCTCTCCGGTGCTTGCCAGGTTATCCGTATTTATTTCAGGAAATAATCCATCAAAATAAAAAAGATAGCAAATAATAAAAGCTGCTGTATCTCGTTTAAGCGATTTCCAGGAAGACGAATTCTACGACCTCTGCAACGCTCGCGCCACAAAAAGAATCAAGGGAGCTACTCAGTGCATGAGCATCCCCCTGAATTCATAGGTTAAACGTCAATGAAGGACAAGGAATAAGTTACATTGGTGTCAATCCACTATCAGGAAATTCAACTGATTTCAGTGCATCATCCAAACAATTTGCAGTATCAGTATTCACTCGAATGGGAAGAAAACTTTGGGTATAAAGGGCAGCTAAAGCATAACCCATTCCCAGTGTCCCAATTGCAAATAATAAATTCGCCAATAGCTCCTTACATCCTCTATGCTTACTCAAAACACCTTGTCGCTGTTGCTGAATTTCTTTAATCGTTAGCTCTTTAAACGTTTTAAGATCCATCCACCCTTCTTTGTAAACGTGGGAAAAACCCGTTAGTTTATTAACTAACAGATATGCAGCACCATAGGCTTTGGTTGCATCTTCTTTACTGTCTTTTGGACAATTAAGATGAAACTCATCGCGCTTGCTCACTAATTGCTTTAATACCTTATCGAACGCCCTTAATTGTATATCCCGCTCTTTTTGTTGTTGAAGGGTTAATAGCTGTATCTTGTATGATTCTTCTGCCGCGTTTACAGCAATTTGAGGTTCAGAAATGTTCGAATCAGAAATTTTGCTTATAGGAACACTCTTGGATATAGAGCCTGAATCATCAATACCTTCTGTGGATATTGGTGACTCTTGGAGTTCTATAGATACTATTTGTTCTGAACTGTGATTATCAACCATAACATAAGCACCATGTGGATTATTTAAATCTTCTGCTTCTGTATCAGAGATCCATGACTCTGATATTTGTACCCAATCTTCTTGCTTTGAGCCAAGCTCCTTTTTTTTATTAAGCAGCCGATCAGCAAGCGCTAGTTCCAGATTGAGAATTTTATTATTAGCAGAATGATTTTTTGTCACATACCTTAGCGCAGCATTCTTATCAAGATTAATTTTATCAATATGCCGTACTAAAATATCTAATTGCTCCACATTGTTACAATGCTTCAATTCATGTTTCACTGTCTCAAGTTGTTTATACCATGCATCAAAGATTAATTGATCGATTCGTTTTGTTATTTTATTCAGTTGTTTTTGTATTTTACGATCAGTTTCTGTATGCAAAATAACGTCTTGATCTTTTATGGTTAAATTATAACGAGCAATAATCGCTTGCAGTATATCAAGACTGTGTGAATGTTTTAGCTCCTTTTTTATTCCTTCCATTTTTTTATAGAGGACTTCAAACGTTTTTTTATCATGTTTATTGACCTGTCGCATAATATAACTCCCTTTATATTAAAAAACCGGTTATAGATGTTGCTTTGAATAGATTATTTATTCCAGAGGGGAATACTGAGTATGCATTTTATTACTGACGATCCCACTATAATATGAGTTTGCACTTATTCATCAAGAATTACCATGTAATTCAGCTAAGGTGATATACTCGGTATTGCTGGATGCCGTGGGCAAGCCACGGCACAGGTGAATGATCACTTCAGTATGCGAACCATAGGAAGTATGGTCTTAATGATTCCAAAAAACTGTAAAATATAAATAATTAAAACGATTAATACCAACACATTTAGAAGACTTTTAATCGCCCCTGGCATGGGAATAAAGACATTGATTAACCAAAGACCTACACCAAAGACAATAATCAGCGCGATTAAATTTAATAGGTCGTTCATATACATCCTTATTTTTGTCAATCCATCAAAATTATAGCACAAAAAGCACCACAAGGTCTTTTTTTGACCACTTAAAACGTGGATTCAAATAGCTATTGATTCATTATTTTTTATCTTTCAATAAATCACGAATTTCCATTAACAGAACTTCGACAGAAGACAGAGGTGGCTCCTCAGCTTCTTCTTTTTTCTTTAAGAAATTAATGCATTTGATGACTAAAAAGATAGAAAGAGCGATTAATGTAAAGTCAATAATCGTTTGCAGAAAAGCCCCCCATCGTACAACCGCATCCCCCAAGGTAAACGCTTCCCCCTTGATGTTCACTCCACCTAATAATAATCCAATTAATGGCATGATGATACCATCAACTAAGGAACTGACTATTTTGCCAAATGCGGCACCAATGACAACAGCTACAGCCAGATCGACCACGTTGCCACGCATGGCAAATTCTTTAAACTCCTTAATAAAGCTCATTTTACTCTCCCTATAAAATAGATGATCACTCAGTTAGCGCTTATAAATCTAATGCCACTAAAATCAGTGTATTTCGTAATACAGTAATACTGTTTGGCAACGTAATCAACCACCAACTATCTCCATGCCCTCTCCCCAATCCTCTCCCGCGAAACAAAACCTTGAATACGTACTCATTTTCCTTGCGCGGGCGAGGGAGTTCTACACTTCAAAATCAAACTACTCCCCCTGCCATAATCATTCAGATTCACCCTCTCTGCAAACAAACCCCGAACACATACTCATTTTCCTTTCCGGGCGAGGGAGTTCTACACTTCAAAATCAAACTACTCCCCCAGCCATAATCATTCAGATTCACCTTCTCTGCGAACAACCCCCGAACACATACTCATTTTCCTTTCGCGGGCGAGGGAGTCTACACTTCAAAATCAAACTACGTCCCGACGATAACCTATCAATGCGCAGCAGGTTCTAAAGCACTGGTATCCCCCTCACCCGCGAAAGAAACCAGATAAGACTATGATAATGAACGCGGGAGAGGGTTGGGGAGAGGGTTGGGGAGAGGGTTGGGGAGAGGGTAACTAGCCAATACTTAATTAAGCTATCTACTGCGTCACCTGCATGCAAAAAAATTGGTATCTCTAGGGTCTGTTGACATTTCATTTTGGCCTAAAAATGAAATGTCAACAGACCCTAGCAGAGAAACTTAATCAAGAACCTTCGATCATCGCCTTGATTTCTTTAATTTTCCCATCCAAATCATCAGGAACGGCACCGCCACCTTGTGCCATATCATCACGGCCACCACCTTTACCACATAGGTGTCTCACTAGCATAGCGGCAGTTGGTGCTTTTCCTAAAATATTTTTACTGACTCCAGCAATTACATTCATTTTATTTTGATCAACGGCAAACAAAACAATAACTGCTGATTCCAGGCTGGATTTAAGTTGGTCCAGCGTCGTGCGCATGGCCTGACCGTCCACGCCATCCAATCGTTTAACCAAGAGATTAATTCCATTAATCTGTTCCACTTCACTTAAAAGATCAGTTCCCGATTTTTGTGCTTTCTCACTCAGTAATTTACCGAGCTCTTTCTCTTGTTTTTTATTATCTTGAATCAACTGAGTCAGTTTCTCAGGTAAATTAACTACAGTCGTTTTTAATAAAGCAGCAAGATCTGTTAAAAGTATCTGCTGTTCATTTACCCAAGCCAGGGCATAACTCCCGGTAACCAGCTCAATACGTCTGACGCCACTGGCAATCCCGTATTCCGCGACAATTTTAAATAAACCTATATCGCCAGTTCGACGAGCATGGGTACCACCGCATAATTCCTTGGAAAATTCGCCCATAGATAAAACACGTACTGCCTCTGCATATTTTTCACCAAATAATGCAACAGCACCGCTTTCTTTTGCAACATCAATATCCATCACCTGAGTGACGACTTCATTATTTGCTCGAATTTGCTCATTAACCAATAATTCAATATGTTGAATTTGTAATGGGGTTAATGCTTCAAAATGTGAAAAATCAAAACGGGCTCGTTCTGCATCAACTAATGAACCTTTTTGTTGTACGTGCGGGCCAACAACTGACTTTAAAGCAGCATGCAGCAAATGGGTTGCTGTATGATTTAAACGGATTGCATCCCTTCTCTTACCATCAATTTGAGCCTGAACAGTTACATTCAATGCTAATGAGCCGCGCTCAACCTCTCCATAATGCACTACAGCCTGGCCAATTTTTTGCGTATCATCTACGCGAAAACTGAATTCTTTCCCAATCAGGTAGCCTTTATCTCCAACCTGCCCCCCACTTTCGGCATAGAAGGCCGTTTTATCCAGTACCACAGCTCCTTTTGTGCCTTTGGTCAATTGACTAGCCTCAACACCATCTTGCAATAATGCAATAACAGTTCCTTCCATTGCCTCTTTGTCATAACCATGGAATTCTGACTGATGCTCCATGTGCACTGGAGCATGATAATCGGTAGTAAACTGACTCGCTGCCTGTGATTGTTCTCTTTGTTGTTGCATCAGATGATTAAAACCATCCATATCAACTTCTAAACCATTCTCACGAGCAATATCAGCAGTAAGATCAATAGGAAAACCATAAGTGTCGTAGAGTTTAAACGCTACCTGTCCGGACAGCTGTTTGCCCTTTAGCTCCTGCATATGCTCTTGTAATAAACGTAAACCTTGTTCCAAGGTTCGTGCAAACTGATTTTCTTCCTGTAACAATATCTTTTCAATATGGGTTTTAGAGCTAATTAATTCAGGATAAGCATCTCCCATCACATCAATTAAAGGCTGTACCAATTGAGAAAAGAATGGTGTAGGTAGCCCCAGTTTATTACCATGTCGTACAGCTCTTCTGATAATACGTCTTAAAACATAACCACGTCCTTCATTTCCTGGGGCAACACCATCTGCAATCAAAAAGGAGCAGGAGCGAATGTGATCGGCAATCACTTTTAAAGAAGTATGGTTAACATCTATTCCCGTACCTAATTTGGCAATTGCGTGAATCAAGTATTGAAAACTATCAATTTCATAATTGCTGTGTACTCCCTGGACAACAGCAGCAAGTCGCTCTAACCCCATTCCTGTATCAACAGATGGCTTGGGCAGCGGATGTAAAACGCCCTCTTTATCACGATTAAACTGCATGAACACCAAATTCCAAATCTCTATGTAACGATCACCATCTTCATCAGGGCTACCAGGTGGACCGCCCGCAATTTCAGGACCATGATCATAAAAAATTTCGGTGCATGGACCACAAGGGCCAGTATCCCCCATAGACCAAAAATTATCTTTTTCGCCGCAACGGGAAAAGCGCTCAGCGGAAACGCCCATTTCCTTTAACCAAATATCTTCAGCCTCTTGGTCGTCCTTATAAACAGTGACCCATAAACGCTCTGTTGGTAATTGCAGTACTTTAGTCAAAAAATCCCAGGCAAACTGAATTGCTTCTCTTTTAAAATAATCGCCAAAACTAAAATTACCTAACATTTCAAAAAAGGTGTGGTGACGTGCAGTATATCCTACGTTTTCCAAATCATTATGTTTACCACCAGCTCGAACGCAACGTTGTGCTGTAACCGCACGATGGTAAGAACGGGTTTCAAGCCCTAAAAATAAATCCTTAAATTGCACCATTCCTGCATTAGTAAATAATAACGTAGGATCATTAGCTGGTATTAAAGAACTTGAGTCTACTAATTGATGACCATGTTGTGCAAAATAATCAAAGAATGCCTTTCTAATTTCAGAACTTTTCATTTTCTACGACTTACCATTTTAAGTTAATTGAATTATTTCTATTAAAGCTTCGCTCATTTGGATAGAGCTCATCAAATGAGTTGTTGGGAGGTTATTGTTTTAATTAATAATTTTTTGATTCTACTCAAAATTTCTCGAAATAGAATCAAAAAATCACTTCAACTCCTTCATTACCTGAGCAATAATATCCATATTAAATCCACGATACAGCAAAAAACGTTGTTGCTTTTGAATTTCACTAAAAGTTAAATCTGTACGTCCCTTACACTTTTTATCCCAGACATCCAAAGCATAGGATAACCAATTATCCCGCTCCTGCACCAGCTCATGCATGATAAGATCGGAATCAAGCCCTTTATTTTTTAATTCCTGAATAATTTTTAATGGACCATAGCCTTGGCGTATCCGTGAGCGACTGTAATTTTCTATAAAACGGCAATCACTTTGTAAACCTAGACGTTGACACTTATCCAGGGCATCTTTAATTTCAGACGATTCAAAACCTTTTTGTTCTAATTTGTTACATAGCTCCATAGCGCCATGCTCACGCCTGCTGAGCAGGCGTACAGCGCTATCAAATGCTTTAGTCATCAATACTCTCAAAACTGTCTTCAGTTTCAGTAGCTGAGACCGGTGCCTTTTTTTCCAGTAATTCAGTACGAATTTGCTGTTCCAGTACCGCTGCAATTTGAGGGTTTTCTTTCAGATAAAGTCTGACATTATCCTTGCCCTGGCCAATTTTTTCTTGTTTATAACTATACCAGGCACCTGATTTTTCAATCAGATTCAACTGAACGCCCAGATTAATAATTTCGCTTTCACGAGAAATACCTTCGTTATATAAAATATCAAATTCAGTCATTTTAAAAGGTGGTGCCACTTTATTTTTAACCACCTTAACTCGAGTTTCACTACCTAATATTTCTTCGCCCTTCTTAATTGAGCCAATACGTCGTATATCTAAACGTACAGAAGCATAAAATTTTAGCGCGTTACCACCAGTTGTTGTTTCAGGGCTACCAAACATTACACCTATTTTCATACGAATCTGGTTAATAAAAATAACCAACGTATTAGAGCGTTTAATATTTGCCGTCAGTTTACGTAGAGCTTGTGACATTAATCGTGCCTGCAAACCAACGTGAGCATCGCCCATCTCACCTTCAATTTCAGCTTTGGGTGTCAATGCAGCCACAGAGTCAATGATGACA
>NZ_CALMPD010000002.1 GCF_937871865.1 uncultured Legionella sp. | reverse complement strand
CTAATCGCAGTTCTTTTTTTAAATGCATCATAAATTACCTTGTTAAAATTATTCCTGCTACACATCTTGCAAACGGTGGATTGTTGCTTTGTGTACATTAAAAGTATTTTAGCAATGTCTCTGACTGATTTTTCTTCTTGCAAGAGGTCCTTGTTAATGACTTCTGTTCCAGTCCTAAAAATGGATCAATATTATACAATAAATAATAATTTTTTTTCATTTTATTTTTGTATAAATTTGAACAATGCAACATAAACTACCAATAACGGTTGCTCAACGTAATGATTATCGATTTGATAAAAATGCTGGTCTATTAAGTTTCATCTAACCTCTCAGGTGCTCTATATTTAACATTTTGATTGGATATTTTCCTCATAATAAGGTACCATTCGCCTTTTGCTATATATAGAACCATTTTAGTACTATATTTATACTATAGGAACCGAAATAAAATAAACTCCGGACTGGGTTTATTCTTAATTAAGACCTATTTGGTACTAGATTATTTGGCTTGGGGGTGTTATGCTGCGCATCAGCAAATTGGCTGATTATGGAACAGTTGTTATGGTGTATCTTGCCAAGCATGCCCAAGAATTATGTAATGCCCGTGATATTGCGTTGCATACTCATTTAGCGGTGCCGACAGTCAGTAAAATTTTAAAACGTTTAACCGGGGCAGGCTTGCTCACTTCAGTACGAGGAGTGACTGGTGGGTACCGATTGCAACGACCGGCTACTGAAATATCAGTATCTCAAATTATTTATGCATTAGAAGAACATCGTGGTTTTACTGAGTGCAGTTTGCAACCTAATGATTGTTCTTTGCAAGGAGTATGTACCATTCAGGGTAATTGGCGATTAATCAGCCGTGCCATAGAAACTGCCCTGGATAGTGTCAGTTTGGAAGCATTGGCAAAACCAACTCTTCATACACAGGATGTTGAGCGAGTTCGGCAATTAGCAAGTGGAGTAAATCGTGGCTAAAAGCAGTGAGCAAATTAATTCTCTGCTCGACAGAGACTATCAACATGGTTTTATAACCGACATTGAAGTGGATACTTTTCCTCCGGGTTTGAATGAGGATGTGATCCGTCGTTTGTCGGCAATCAAGGGTGAGCCTGAATTTTTACTGGAGTGGCGTCTGAAAGCATACAGACATTGGCTTACTCTGCCTCATCCTGAGTGGTCCAGCGTGCATTATCCTCCAGTGGACTATAACGCCATTTCTTATTATTCAGCACCAAAGAATAAAAAAGACGCACCAAAAAGCCTGGACGAGGTTGATCCTGAGTTATTAAGAACTTATGAAAAACTGGGCATTCCGTTAAGAGAGCAGGAAATGCTGGCAGGAGTTGCCGTTGATGCGGTTTTTGATAGCGTCTCAGTGGCAACAACGTTTAAGGCCAAGCTGGCAGAAAAGGGCGTCATTTTTTGTCCTTTTTCAGAAGCGGTGCATGAGCATCCTGAATTATTAATGAAGTATTTGGGGTCAGTTGTTTCTTATCGCGATAACTTCTATGCTGCGTTAAACTCTGCTGTTTTTAGTGATGGTTCCTTTGTTTATATCCCCAAAGGCGTGCGATGCCCCATGGAATTATCCACCTATTTTCGTATCAATGCAGCTTCAACCGGTCAATTTGAGCGGACTCTGATCGTCGCTGATGACGACAGTTACGTCTCCTATCTTGAAGGATGCACTGCACCCATGCGTGATGAAAATCAATTACACGCAGCAGTCGTTGAACTGGTGGCCTTAGATGGTGCTCAAATTAAATATTCGACCGTGCAAAACTGGTACCCTGGTGACAAAGACGGAAAAGGCGGTATTTATAATTTTGTAACCAAACGTGGTGCGTGTCGTGGTAAGCGTTCTAAAATTTCCTGGACGCAAATTGAAACAGGGTCTGCTATCACCTGGAAATATCCTAGTGTCATTCTTCAGGGCGATGATTCTGTGGGTGAGTTTTATTCCGTGGCGTTAACTAATAATTGCCAGCAGGCAGATACGGGTACCAAGATGATCCATATCGGAAAAAATACTCGTTCCACTATCATTTCAAAAGGTATTAGTGCCGGTCGTGCTCATAATGCTTATCGTGGCCTGGTTCGTATTGCACCCACAGCGACTAATGCACGAAATTACACTCAGTGTGATTCGATGCTGATGGGAAGCGAGTGTTCAGCGCATACCTTCCCTTATATTGAAGTGAAGAATCCGACAGCTCAAGTAGAGCACGAAGCAACTACATCAAAAATCAGTGAGGAACAATTATTCTATTGCCAACAACGTGGTATAGACACTGAAGATGCAGTATCGATGATTGTAAACGGTTTTTGCAAACAGGTATTAAAAGAATTACCAATGGAGTTTGCAGTGGAAGCCACTAAATTGTTAGGAATAAGTTTAGAAGGGGCAGTAGGTTAATATGTTAAAAATCAATGAATTAAATGTCGCAATTAATGCGCAATCCATTTTAAAAGGCATTAATCTGCAGGTCAATGCAGGTGAAGTACATGCCATCATGGGACCTAATGGCTCAGGCAAGAGTACTTTGTCTAAAGTGCTGGCTGGGCATCCTTCTTATGAAGTCACCAGTGGTGAAGTGATTTATCAAGGGCAGGATTTATTACCCTTGGCTCCGGAAGAGCGCGCTCAGGCGGGTATTTTCATGTCCTTTCAATATCCAGTTGAAATTCCTGGAGTAACCAATATTAATTTTCTCAAGGCCTCGGTGAATGCTGTTCGTAAGGGACAGGGAAGAAACACGCTTGATGCTATTGAGTTTTTAAGTTTTATTCGTGAAAAATGCCAGCTACTGGATATGGATGAAAGCTTCTTGTATCGCAGTATTAATGAAGGCTTTTCTGGTGGTGAGAAGAAACGTAACGAAATCCTGCAAATGGCGGCATTAGAGCCAAAACTGGCTGTTCTTGATGAAACGGATTCTGGCCTGGATATTGATGCTCTGCGGATTATTTCACAAGGCGTTAATGCCATGCGTTCTCCTGAGCGTTCTATTATTTTAGTGACGCATTACCAGCGCTTACTGGATTATATTGAACCTGACTTTATTCATGTTTTAGTTAATGGGCGTATTATTATGTCCGGTGATAAATCTTTAGCACTTGAGTTGGAGAAAAAGGGTTATAGCTGGCTTGAGGAAACGGAGCAGTTATGAACGAGATTCTGGATTTTTATCAACAGCAGGCTAAAGCCGGCAAGTCAACAATTCCCTGGCTTGCCCAACTGCAATCAAAAGCACTGGATAAATTAGGCCGTAGAGGCTTTCCAACTCGCCGTGATGAGGAGTGGAAATATACGTCAGTGGATGCTTTGCTAAAACAACAGTTTCTGCCAGCTCAAAATACGAACAGTGCTCTTGCTGCGCC
>NZ_CALMPD010000001.1 GCF_937871865.1 uncultured Legionella sp. | reverse complement strand
TCGCTCTTTACCTTCCAATGCCTTGAAATAGCTCTCCAAATCACGACCTGAACGTTCTTTAACAATATCAAATACCTTATGCTTACCTAAATCACATAACGTAGTAAGGTACCCTTGCCTCTTGGTAAACGAATGCTCATCAATACCTAATACACGGGGACATAAGGGTGTTGTAATTCGTTTTTCTTGCCGTTCATAACCGTAATGATACCAACTCTCTATCGTCGATTTACCCGTATGAAAATGACGACTCAACTCCTTTTGGCTCACGCCTTGTGTGTGATGATGAAATACCTCTTTACGCAAGCTCTCTGTAGCACGCTGGTATTTACCTATGCCAGGTAAACGCTGATTAAAATAACGCGTACACTCATAACATTGAAATTTATAAGCCTTAATACATAAATAAGTGTAACGAAGTCCTATCGACTCATGACGTATCTTACGCTCAAAGCTGTCTTTCTTCCTTAAGCGTTTATTGTCGCAATAAATACATCGAATAATCCGGTTATAATTTACATGAATATAAACCGGGTTGTTTCCTGTCCCTTGACTATTGAATAGCCAGGTAAATTTAAGATAATATCTTTCTTCGGCACTTTAATCCTCTTTTGATTGGGGAATCAATGAGTTAGATTACTATAATCTGATTAAAGTGCCCCTATATTTGGGGTAGAGCCATTTTTTCTGACTCGATAATAGGAAGAACATTATCAAAAACATAACGAACAACGTTATCTTTCCCAATATAGGCAAGGGATGAACTGTCTTCATTGACAATTGGTTTAAATATTTTAGTACACGTTGGCTCAAGAATAACTTCTGTCCCTCCCGGCCTTGGAGAATAACTTAAAGAAAATAGTTCACTTCCAACATTCCAGCGATGCAGCAAATGAAAAGCTTTAATATCCGCATGAGGATTATTGTTCTTCCCTGTATAATAGCAAGGTAAATAATCCTTTAGCTCCTCAGCAAAAATAGTGCGTAGTCCCTGACTAGCGCTTGGCTCATCTTGTTCCATCGCCTCTGCTGCTGTAACAACTCTCTGGGCAACGGATGGATCGCCAAGCATCCTAGCTATTGCATCAACAATATTATATCCATAGAGCGTGCAATTTGAGTCTTCAACATGCACTTGAAGTTGATGGGACGCATCAATAAATGGAATGTTACACGTTCTGAGATCGTTTGGCTCAATAACTTGCCCATTTGATAAAGCTTGAGTATGTTTCAAATTAAAACGGTAAAAAATATATTCGAAGTACTCTTCCTTTTGCCATGAATTTATAAATACTGTAGCCATTACTCGTCTGGACTCGGGATTTATGATATGCACCAAGCAAGTTGCATGACCATCTTTCCAATTAGGTGTTAAAACAAATTGGTATACCGGCTTTTTTTGCGTTTTGAGAATTCTATCCAGATGCTCTCTTATTTGATAAATATCCATATTCGAGGTGATCGATAAATTTCCTTTACTATACTGTGTTTGTAATGGTTTATAAAAATTGGGGCATTTGGACGCACCAACTAAGTAAAATTTATTGTTATCTGACTGCTCACGAAATGTAAAGAGCTCTGTCATTAACTTATAAATTTGCAATTCAATTGGAGTTAAACAGCTATTAGCTGGCTTGTTATTTAAAAAATGAACTGTATCTGCTTTTCTGGAAAGGTACTGATGAATCTCAGGATGAGTAAAAAACTCATTTATAAGTGCCTGTTCATCTGGCTTCTTGCTTGATAATAACTCACTAATCTATTTATTATGTGTCCGTTCAAACTTCTCGACTGTTGACACAAACTGCTGCGCTGCTTTTGAGGAGTTCACTATAAACTTAGACATATTTAACTGCCATAGAAAATTATTGTGAACCAATTATATATTTTACAGACACTTTGATCAATTTAGTATCTTTCGTTGATTTATACAGAAAGAAATGCGGTATTTAATTTTCTAACTCATGATGTAATGCCGAGTTTTCAATTAACAAATGCTTTGCTTAGCCCCATCTTCTTCCTGGCCTCTAAACTATCCAGTAACCGGGGCTCAGTATGAATGAATTCGCCAACCAATTCATAATATCGACCTAATTCAAGTTTGTATAAATTGACACAAATAGGATAGCTTCTTAAGCACTGCACCAGGTGATTTTGAGTTTTGAGAAATTGGGGTTAAGAGTTCCCCGGTTGCTTGCAACCGGAGCTTGCTGCAAGTCTACAAGAAGAAAATATCATTAGCTCTCATTAGCCGAAATAGATATATCGCAATTACATTTTATTTTTGGCGATAAGATGAATGCTCATACAGCCGAAAGACAATTCACAAGCCTCTTATTAGATGTCAGATTATAAATACAATGAATAAATTAGGACGGCCAAATTACTGTTTTAAGAGCTCATTCATGAGCAAAGCAGCTTTGGTTACCGGAATCCACATGATGTCGAAATCCGATCTGAACAAGATTTCAAAAAATGCATAAAAGATCCTACTGCAAGCAACCAGACGTGCAATTAATGATGCAAGCCAGTGCACTTTACGAACAGAGAGTACCTTTTAATTGAGAGCCGTTCATCAAGCTCAAGATAAAACGTAGGTTGGAATAGAGCGTCGAATGAAGGTAGGGTGTTCAACTATGGATTAGGTGTAACCGAATTGTGAATAGGTTTTTGCTCTGCTCCTACATTCAATAACAAATGCAGAAGTCAGAGCATATGATCTAATTAATGCTTTTCAATTTTCGCATTCTTTAACAGATTATTTACGTATAGGTCATAATCCATCATGCCGTAGCTTGCTTCAATTTGCTGAATCAGGCTATCTTGCTGTTCTTTATCAAGAGAAGACAATTTACCTTCATTAATCTTCTTTAATCGAACCACAACATAATCACCGTTATCGAGAATAACTCCATCACGGCTTTCTGGTCTTAGTAAATTAAAAGCGGCATCATTAATTGTGGTTTCTGCCTTGTCACTATCGCGAGCAGACTCAACCACTGATTTCCATTCTAATTTATTAGCAGACATCAATTCTTTCTGTTTTTCATCTTCTAATGGATTTAACAAATTAGTTCCGACTTCTTTTGCTTTTGCATCGGCACGTTGTTTCAGTAGCTTTTTCTCAATCTGCTCATGAACTTGAGCAATGGGCAGTTGTTTTGAAGGTATGTGTTGATTCACTCTAATAACAGCTACTGAATCATTATCAAGCTGTATTGGATCACTGTTATTGCTTAGCTCTAGAACATCGTGACTAAATGCTGAATTGATAACCAGCTTATTTTGCGTGACAGGATTTTTTCCACCCAAACGAGAAAACGGCTCTGATGTTTCAACTTTTAATTTTAATGCATCTGAAACAGGAGCTAAAGTATCTGGTGTCTGGTAACTTAAATCTGTCAATTGCTCTAATGCTTGAGCATATTTAGCTTGGGCCATATCCGTAGATAATTGTTCTTTGATAGTGGATGCTACTTCAGCCAAAGACTTGGTTGTCACTGGTTTATAGGCAATCAGTTTATAAATCTCTAAACCATGCTTTGTTCTGACAGGGTTAGAGATCTGGCCTGGCGCAGTAAGATTTGAAAGTTCTTTGTCAGCCTCATTTTGCCCAGCAGTAATCCATGGCAGAACTCCTTTATCAGCTATGGATAATTTATCATCTGAATCAGTAGAAACCATTTGCTCAAACTGCTCAGGATTTTCTTGCAACTTGGTGTATGCAGCATCGGCCTTTTTCTGTACTTCATCAATTTCATCTTTTGAAGCATCAGCAGGTATTGCAAATAAAATATGTGCTACTTGCCATTGTGCAGGAGTTAAATAGTTACTTTTATTTTCATCGTAATAACGTTTGACATCATCATGTGAAATATTCAAATGTGACTTAATATCGTGCATTGATAAAATTATATAATCTATAGTAACCTGCTCAGGCGACATAAATTCTTTTTGATGGTCTATATAATAAGTATTGATGTCATCATCCGATATTTTAATTTCATCCATGAATCGGGATGAAGATACAACCAGATAATCATAGTTTCTCGTTTGCATGTACAATCTGACAAACCGCTTAATTTCATCAGGTAATGCAAAGGAGTTACCCATAAAAGCAAAACGTTGCTGATTTAGCAACATGCCTTGCCTCACTTCATTCTGAAACGACTCAGGAGTAAACAAAGCGCCACTTAAAGCTTGTTGATATCGCTCACTGGAAAAATGACCATCTTGTTGGAATTGGGGTATATTTAAAATAGCTGCATTAGCCTGCTCAGGAGTCACTTCAAAACCGTATTTACGCGCAGCTTGCACTGATACTTCATTGGTAATCATTTGATTCAGCACTTGATTCTGCAGATTCTTGTCTTCTGCTGCAGTCATTTGCGCTTTCTCTTGCTGAGCACGAGTACGCCTATAATTAGTTTCAAAAGCCTGTGCAGTTATAGGTTGTTCATTAACTGTAACTTTGGCATTCGACGTCTGATGTGACTGCATGTAATAGTCCACACCAAAAAGAG